>CALZAG010000035.1 GCA_945613045.1 uncultured Clostridia bacterium
GCTCTTTTCCGCGGCTTTCCGCGATGGTCTTTATCGCCTGCTCGGAGTACAGCACGTCGCCGTAGAGAAAGCACATATCGTCGCCTATGAGCTCGGCGGTGAAGCGGTCGATCTCAAGAACGTTGTTTTCAGGCTCGTAGCGCTGCGCGCCGGCTATGCTCAGGGAGGCGTCGTGCGAGGTTATTATAACCTCAGCGGTATCGTCAAAGGCGTGCGTAAGGCGCACGGTGCGCTCGAGCAGCGTCTCGCTGCCTATGCGTATATCATGCTTGCTGTGCCCCATGAAGTTGTTCCACCGGCTGCCTCTGCCGTCAGCCATTATAACGTATTTCATTTGATTATTCCGTGCTCGCGGTAGAAGTCGCCCAGTCTGCCGAAGCGCTGCGGGCCCCAGAGCTGAATGATGTTCACGCCTGAGGAGGTGTTGGCCTCAATGACAGTGAAGCCGTCGGCGGTGGGCAGGATGTCCCAGGCTATTATATCAAGATAGGGGAAGTGGCTGCTCGCTTCAAGCACGCCGGACTTCAGCCCATCCCAATCGGGTATCACTGTGCCCTCGATCTGTGCGCCGGTGTCCGGATGAGTGCGGTAGACAGTAAGGTTATGCAGAGTGCGCGCTTCGCTGAGCGTGCCCGTTTTGATGTCGACATTTGCAATGAGTCCGCCGCGGCTGCCGTTATCGACGGCGCCCGTCCACGCGGCCCCTATGCGCTGAACCGCAAAGCAAAGCTCAAATTCCTTCGTTTCTGCGCTGCGCAGGACAATCATTCGCAGGGTGTTCGCGGCGCTGGGATAGATATCGTTGAGGTAGTCGGCCTGATGGGCGTAAGCGCAGATGAGCCACTCGGCATCGTGCCGAAGCCTGTCCGCCAGCTCATTTTCAGTGTGCGGCTCATCGTTGCAGATGATGCCGTGTCTGTTGTATTTGACGACGTACACGCCCTTGCCCTTGCCAGCTCTCACGGGCTTTACGACGAAGGCCCCGACCTCACGCAGCAGAGCGATGATATCGTCATAGTCGTTGAAGACACGGCCGTTCATGCCCGCGAGGCGCTTACCCTTCTTCACGCAGTAGATCTCCGGTGTGGAGCAGTAGCGCTCTATTATCTGCGTAAATACGACCTTGTTGTTGAGCATTTCGCTGTAAGGATCGTTAATGCAGCGCGAACGGTACCAGTCGAACTCGGAAAGGTACTGTTTCTTATCATTGTGCTTGAAATCGTACAGCGCGGCCTGATCGACCATGTAGCCGCCGAAGACGCAGTAGTACAGTCTTGTGTGCAGGGGAAGCTTAAAGTGATTGGGCGCAAACAGTATCCTCACTACCCACAACACCATCAGCTTGATTTTGGCGAGCAATATGCTCAGAAATCGCATCATGTTTGTCTCTCTCCATGCAATCGATTATAAGCTCCGCAATTTTATCCGTAGCCCTGCCGCTGAGGTCGGGCAGATATTTTCTGCAGAAGCGTTCGTAGTTTTCGTAGTCGTATTCACCGCTGTTGACAGCATCCATAAGCTTTTTCGCATCGCTGAAGACGCAGTCGGGGAATTCCTCGAAGAGCTTCACATTCAGGCCGTTGTGAGCTATGTAATCCTCATAGTCGAAGAGATAGAAGTACACGGGCTTGCCGAGCAATGCGGCTTCGATGGTGATAGCGGAATAGTCGGTTATAACACAGTCGCAAACCGACAGCACCGTTGAGGTCGGTACCTTGCTGCAGGTGATGGCGGGGGCGATGGACTCCAGGTCGAGGAGCTGGTTCGGGTGCCGCTTTATAACGAGCATCTCCTCTGCATCGAAGGCGAAGGCCTCTACAAGCTCCGTGGGCTCAAGCGTCTGACCTTTGCGGAAGGTGGGGGCGTAGAGGATGATCTTGCGGCCCTTGAGCCAGGGATAGGCCTCGTCAAATTGCCGTCTTGCCTCGGAAACGCCCTCGCGGAGCCTATCCATACGGGGCAGGCCGACATTGTAGAGGATATCGGAGCTTACGCCGAAAGAGGCGCAGTAGAAGGGGTTGAAGGCCCTGCCGCCGGCGATGATAACGTCGTAGTTGCGGTGCATTCTCATCTCTCGGGCGATAACGTCGCTCCTGCCGAACTTCTTGCCCAGCGACTGATAGCCGGACTTCTTGATCTTGCCCATGGCGTGCCACATCTGGATGACCGCAAGCTCCTTCTTGTGGTGCAGCACGGAAACCGCCGGCCAATAGGAGTCCAAAACACATATTCTCGCGGTGGCGAGGTGGTACATACTCTTTAAGGTGACGCCGGCAAAGCTGAGCATACTTTTTAAATTATTGTCCACCCTCTGGGTTATGGTGACGATCTCCATGTCGGGATCAAGCTCAAGGAGCTTATCCTGCAGAAACAGGAAATCTTCAGAGGGAGTGTTGGACTGGCGGCTGAGAAAAACGAGCTTGTTGCTTCTTATGGGGCACAGCTTCATAAACAGATAGATGAAATTCATCAGCCAGCGCAGCAAAATAAGTGCTATTCGCATAATGCTCCTCCGGTATGGGCCATGTCGGCACATATCGTTAAAAATTTACATCGTTTTATTATACGATTATTTCATTGCTTTGTCATCATAAAAATATTAACAAAGTTAACAAAGCTTTTTGCCCTGTCTCTTGAGTTCAAGCTTATGCATGAAGTAGGCGTGAACATTCTCGTTATAGGTCGGATAGCGGTGAAGATCCTGATGTGTGTTTATCTCGAGGATATTGAATCCTGCGTCCGTTATGACCACGTCAAAGCCGAGATATTCAAGAGGGCTTATGTAGCGGCACAGCTCGGGTATCATTTCTGTGACCTCGTCCCAGTGCGGAAGTGTGCCCTCAATCTTAACGCCTGTATCAGGGTGTGTTGGGCAGGGGGTTATGATGTGCTCTTTTATGATCTCGGCGTCGTGGAATAAGCCCGTTTTCTCGTCCACATAGGCAAAAACGCCTCCGGACCCGATATTATCGGTGAAACCGGTGCTTTTGGTGCCGATGCGGAAGTATGCGTTTTCTATGACGGGATCCGAGCCGCGGCGGTTTATGACCATTATGCGCACCGTGCAGGCGACCTCGCTGTATATTTTACGCAGATCGCGGTGCATGACGATGTACTCGGAGATGTTATAGTAATCGTCAAGACCGGAGAGAAATTCGAGCATACCCGCCTCGTCCTTATCCTCGCCGTTTACGGTATAATGCCGACCGCCGAGATAGCCGAGTTTGTAAAACCCGATGCCGTGAGAGCCGACGGTGGGCTTCATGGCAAGCAGTTTCTTTTCCCGCAGGAGCGCAAGGAGACCCTCAAAGTCACGCGCATACCCCTCCGGGCAGTCGGGCATTTTGAGAAGCTGCATCCTGCCGTTTCGGGGAACGAGATGGTAGTAGTACTCAGGCAGACAGCGGCTGTATTTATCCAGACAGTATCGCAGCGTTACCTTGTCCCACAAAAGCTTGCGGTATTCGTTGTTCAGAGGGCGTAGCCATTTATAATCCCGGTCGGACAGGCAATCGCGGTAATTTTCCTCCGTAAGGCCGTACTGCCTTATGCGGAACGACAGAAAGCCCCGCTTATGTGCCCATCTTTTCTCCGCCAGCGTCGTGTATTTATCGTGCCAGTCCTCGCGCAGAGCCTTTTTCCAGCCGCGGTACATATAATCCATGAAGCCGCGGCGCTTTGCACGAAAGCTCCACAAATATCGGTCTATTATCGTCATTGCGCGCCTAAAGCCCACGAAGCGCGGCTTCGTCTGCCGCTTGAGACGGATAAACTCCGCCGTTTTTTCATTAAAATGCTCGAGATATGTAAGATCCGCGCCGGTATCCACGCGCATTATCTTAAAGCCGCCGTCGGTGAGCCTTACTGCAAAATTCATATACTCAAGCTCGCCGAATTCGGCTGCGACGCTGCGCAGCTGTTCGGCGATTGCGGGAAAGGTGTCTATCCTGCCGCCGTCGTAATTTCCCGCCCCGTCCACAGCGGAGAGCTCGCGGTTGGCCGTATACCAGTTTTGCGGCGCGTCTTTCTGAACATCTGTCAGGACGGAAAACATAAGCTCAGGACCGTCGCCACCGTTTAAAAATGCAAGGTGCAGCGTGGGAGCAAAGTCTGAACGCACGAGCTCCGTGATGATGGTCCCCGACGGGAGCGACACAAGCTTTCGCCGCATTTCGTCTTCGCCGAGTTCCCTGCCGTCGGCAAAGAATGTACTCCCGTCAAAGCCGTAGGTGTGCTCCCTTGTCCTGACGGAATTTGACGCCTTTCGAACCGAAACCCCGCCCTTTTCACGCAGAAGCGCCATCACGCCGTCGAGGCTCTGCTCAAGCCCGCTGCGCAGGGGAAGGATGAACTGCTCGCCGTCGCGCGTGAGCAGACTGTAATACTGTTCGGGCAGAAGCTCGGGGTGCTTATCGAGCGCATAGGACATCGATATGACATCGCCGAAAAGCTTATCGAATTTTGAATCAAACGGCAGCAGGGAAAAAATATCCTTATCGCTCATGCCGATGTTGTTCTTCCGCTTGTATTTTTTTATACTGTCAAGATAAAACCACTCGTCGGATGTTGCAAAGGTGAAGCCGCGAAACAGCAGCGCGGCGCTTTTTATAAGTTTTGAAGCTTGCATATCAAAACCCCGAAAAATATAGTCAAAATATTATACTACAAACTTCAGATATAAGCAAACTATTATATTTGTTGCCGGCGGGATTGAATTCAGACGAACTTTGTAATATAATATCAAAGTTAATAAAATAAAATGGATATCTGCGCGGATTTCACTCAGCAGGAAAGAGAGGAACGTAATATGGGGATATTCAGCAGGATAAAGAGAGAGTTCTTTATCCGCCCATGGCTCGGACAAGGCTATTCAAGACGTCTTGCGAATTCATACTACAAAAAGGTCTGCATCGACCTTGAAAACGACAACGGAGTGTCGAAGGAGGATAAAAAGTGGGCGCATGCGCACAAGTATTTCTCCGACAGCATTGAAAAATACGATCTTAAGAATAATCCGGATAAGTATATCACCGACATGGACTATATGTACTTAAAGCCGTTTAACAACAGCTTCACCAAATGGGTCGGGGATCTTGTGACGGAAAACCTCGTGCTCATTGATTACCGCGAGCACCTTCCCAAGCTGTATTTCAACATCATCGAGCGCGAGAACAGGAAGGTGTTCCTGCCTATAGATACGGTTGGCCGCGAGTACGGCGAAAACTATGATGATTTCATAAAGCTCCTCGATGAGCGCGGCGAACTCGTCATACGTCCCGACCGCGCCTCTGCTCACCGCAGCGCCTACAGGATAAAGCGCACAGGCGAGGACAGCTACGAGCTTCTGGAGGACTCAGCGTGCAGAATGCGCATGAGCATCTACGGCAATGATTACGACAGAGACCTCCTGCTCGCAGAAGAGCATCCCAACGATCTGCCTGAGAACTTTGAGCTCAACCCCTGCCGGAGCGATCACTATGATAAAAAAAGCTTGTATGAGCTGATATCGACCTTCAAATACAGCTACGTCATTGCAGAGCCCTACCGCGTGAGAGCCGACAAAACCGGTATGCTCCGCATTTACGTTGCAAACGAAAAACTCAGGGATACAAAGCTGCTCGATTATTACTATACCGACATCGTTGACGGGACTGTGCGCTGCCGCGCCGTCACGCCCGACGGGGCACTCGACGGAGAGAAGCTTGGCGGATGGGACAAGATAATCGCGGCAGTTACGGATATCGCACACTTTATAAGCGAGATCGAGTATTTTACCGTGAGCATTTTTTTCACCGAGGACGGCTTTGTCATCGACTCTATCGACACTAACCCCAGCCTTCCGCCGATAGTACACAGTGACGCACTCAACGACTATCTGCTCGCGCGCCTCGCCAAAAAACGCGAGACAGTCGTCGTGACGCGTGAGCGCTGGATAAAGGCGTTCAGCGAAAAACGCTTCAAGCGCTTTGTCAAGCGCTTCTGCCGTCCCGGTATCAGACCGTATATGCAGAGGCTGTGGATGAACTCGGTATGGGATGACCTTTGGCATAATAAGGCGACCACCCTGCGACAGAAGCTGTGGAGCTATAAAAGGGGGTTTCTGTCGTTCAGAATAAAACAGTACGGGCTGACGAAGGATAATTATAAGAACTTCCTGTCTGACTATCAGTATCACTGGCTCAACAGGATAAATAACGGCTATCAGATATGGATTAACGACAAGACCACGACGCGGTATGTCTTTGAGCCGTACAAGCAGTATCTTGCCAAGTACTATTACGATATAATAAAAATTGAGGGCGAGACCTGCATAAAGGCGCTTCAGGATATACCCGATGGCTTTGAAGCGTCCTTTGACGGCATATTCCGTCTTCTGCGGCAGGAAAAGCTCCTTGCGCTCAAGCCCTCGGCGGGCACCCACGGCGACGGTTTTTACCGCATGGAGTACGCGGACGGTAAATATTTCATAAACGGCAATGAGATGACCGAGGACGGGATAATCACCATGATCGACGGTTTTAAGTCCATTTACATCATCACCGAGTATCTTTTCATGCACCGTGAGCTTAAAAAGATTTACCCCCATTCGGTCAACACCATCCGCGTCGCTGTTGTAAACCAGAGCGCCTACGAGCCGAAGATAATGCAGACGTATATGCGCATCGGCTCGTCAAAATCAGGCTTTACCGACAATGTCGGCTACGGCGGCATCTGCGCAAAGATAGACATACCAACCGGCAGATACTACTGCGCCGAGCAGCTCAAGGACCATGTGTTCACGCCCTGCCCCATACATCCCGATACGGGCGTGGAGATCGAGGGCGTCGTCCCGAATTGGGAGCTCATGAAAAAGGGCATTATCGATATATGCCGCTTTATGCCGGAGCTTGAATATCTGGGCTTTGATATCGCGATAACCGACGACGGCTTTAAGATAATCGAGATAAACATACATCAGGATCTGCACAAGGTCGCCGAGCACTCTGAGGAGTTCAAAAGCTTCTATCGGGATAAGCTGCGCCTCAAGGCAGAGAAATACGGGCTTAATAAATGGTAATTATCATACCCATATAAAGAAAGGAAAAGATATGAAAGTTGCAATTTTGGGCGCAGGAAACGCCGGATGCGCGGTCGGGACCGATCTGTCGATCAAGGGACACGAGGTAACGCTTATAAAGACCTCAAACTCCATGCATGATGATAACTACAACTATATGATCGAAAATGGCGGGGCAATGACGCTCGTCGAAGTCGACGGAACTGTCCGCCACGGCAGAATAAACAGAGTAACACGCGATGTTTCCCTCATCTCCGAGGCGGAAGCGGTCATAATCTATGTCCAGACCCGCTATCACGAATCGCTTATAAAAAGGGTCGCGCCATATTTCAAGGACGGTCAGATCGTCATCATCAACCCCGGCTACTTTTCCACGGCATATATGCTCAAGTACTGCGGCGATAAGAAGCTGAGTATCGTCGAGGCGACCAGCTCGTTCATCGACTGCCGCATATCCGAGCCCGGCACCATCAAGGTGGGCTTCAGAAACGTACGCAATCCCCTCGGCGTATATCCTCCCAAGGACCGTGCAATGGTAGAAGATAAGCTCGCAAGCTTTGATTTCAACTTCCAATACTGGTCCACCGTCGAGGTCGCGCTGCACAATCCCAACCTCATTGTCCACACCGTCGGAGCCATCATGAGTATACCGCGCATCGAAAAGACCAACGGCGACTACTGTATGTACCACGAGGTGTTCACCCCCAGCGTGTGGAAGATCCTCGAAAAGCTCGACTCGGAGAAGATGGACGTTCTTGAGCATCTGGGCTACCCGCGTATGCCCTATGTCGAGGCTGCAAAGTTCAGGAACACTCTTGATGACGCCGCCGATGCAAAGGAAACGTTCTTCTGGTATGCCGCGATGCCTACAAGGGCAAAAGGCCCCGTGGTGGTCGATTCAAGATACATCTCCGAGGATGTCCCACAGGGTCTTGTGATGCTGGAGGCGATAGGGCATCACCTCGGCATACCTACGCCCGTGTGCACCGCGCTTATAGAGATAGCGACCGCGGCGCTCGGCAGGGATATGCGCGCTGAAGGCAGAACGCTTGAAACGCTTGGACATGAGAACGTCAGGAAGATACTCGATGCAATGAAAAATGACTGAGTCAGGTTAACGGAGGCGCGTCATGACAGACGGCTACGGCAGGAAAATTGAATATCTGCGAATGTCGGTCACCGACGCCTGCAATCTGCGCTGCGCCTACTGCATGCCCGAGGAGGGGATGCGCGTATGTCCGTGCAAAAGCGCAATGAGCGCCGACGAGTTCGTCGAGATCGCTTCGGCGGCGGCGGAGCTGGGAGTCAATAAGCTGCGCATAACAGGCGGCGAGCCGCTCCTTCGCGGCGATATCGTGGAGCTGGCGCGCGAGCTTGGAAAGATAGAGGGCATTGAGGACATCAGCATGACCACCAACGCGACGCTGCTTGCGCCGATGGCTGAGGACCTGTACAAGGCCGGCATACACCGCATAAACATAAGCCTCGATACGCTCGATGCGAAAAAATACGAAGACATGACCCGCGGCGGGAAGCTGTCCGACGCGCTGGAGGGACTGCGCGCCGCGATGTACGCGGGGATGCGCCCGGTGAAGCTGAACGCGGTGCTCATAGGCGGCTTCAACGATACGGAGATCGAAACGCTTGCCGAGCTGACTCAGACGTATCCAGTAGAGCTGCGCTTTATCGAGCTCATGCCCATAGGTCATATGAGCTGCTTTCCAAAAAGCGCCTATATCCCCGACAGTGTCGTATTACAAAAGCTGCCCGGGCTTGAGCCGGTCGAGAGCGCGCCGCACTCGGTCGCGCGGCTGTATAAGCTGCCCCATGCTCAGGGCAGGATAGGGCTCATAAGCCCGCTGAGCAACCATTTCTGCGCCGAGTGCAACCGGCTGCGCCTTACTGCGGACGGCTGCCTGAAGCCCTGCCTTCACTCTGCCGAGGAGATACCGGTCCGCGGTCTGCACGGCGAGGAGCTGAAAGCGGCAATACTCACCGCCGTTTCACACAAGCCGAAAATGCACGTTGAGCTTTCCGCGACCGAGCGCAGCCAATCGCAGAGAAGTATGTACCGCATCGGAGGTTAGATCATGGCAAAAATAGCGGCAATTTGTATAAGTGAGATACGCGGGATCCAAAAGCACGAGATACCCGAGGCGTATCTGCGCGCCGGGCACGGCATCGAGGGTGACGCCCACGCGGGTTCATGGCACCGCCAGGTGAGCCTTCTGTCCGTCGACAGCGTTGCTAAGCTTCAGGAGAAGCTTGATTTTGAACTAAAGCACGGCGCTTTTGCGGAGAACATACTCGTGGAGGGCATGGCCGTACATACCCTGCCCGTGGGCACTCGTCTTCGCATCGGCGAGGCTCTGTGCGAGGTGACGCAGATAGGCAAGGAGTGCCACAGCGACTGCGCCATACGCAAGGCCGCGGGCGACTGCGTGATGCCCCGGGAAGGCATTTTCGTAAAAGTCCTTGAATCCGGCAGGATAGCAAAAGGCGATGCGGTTGAGGTAGTGGCGTAATGAGGAAAAAACTCGATAACGAGCTTGTCTATAAGACCGCGCTGGGCTTTTTTTCGAGATACGGCTATAAAAAGACGACCCTTGAGGACATAGCCGACGCTTTGAACATGACCGGCAGCAGCATATATTCCTATGCCAGCAGCAAGCAGGCGCTTTACTACGACTGCATATCCTATGCCATCGACAAGTGGCAAGAGTCGGTAAGGCTTGCGTCGGCAGAGTCCTCAGAGCCTGCCCGGCAGCTCCTGCTGGCGTTTGAGGAGGCTGTACGGTATATCGACTCCGACGAGCAGCTTCAACTGCTCCTGAGAAATGACCCGAGCATTTTTCCTATGTTTCCCTCGGTAGACCCTATTGAGGAGCTGAACAACTGGGCAGTCTCCTTTATTGGCGATATTCTTCGCCGCGGCGTTGAGTGCGGCTCTTTTCGGGATATCGACGTAGACGATACGGCGTTCATTATTTTTCAAATATACAAGTATTTTATTATAAGCAGCTATGTTGACTGCTCAGGCAGCCGCCTCAGCGTTAACAAGCACATAAGCACTATCAAGACCCTCATAATGGACGGACTTTTGAAATAAGCTACAAAAAATCCACTGGTTTTTCAGTGGGTTTTTACATTGACAGAGCTGCTGCCGAATAATATAATTGTAAATAATTTAATAAATTATTAAATTATTAAATTAAAAGGAGGGGAAACAATGTTATTCGGCGACAATTCCGAAGCGGCCAGAGCTGCGGTGGAAGCGGCTAAGGAGGCCGTGCGCAGTACGGCAAACTTTGACTGGACATTTATAGCACTGCTGGCATTGGTGGTGTGCGGCGTATATGTGCCGCAGATCAAAAAGAAGAACTGGAACGGGATCGCGGCGGCCCTTGCGCTTTACGGCGTACACTGGCTGTACGAGATCGGCAACGCGGTCATCTGCCATATCTGGGACTACCCACTGTGGACGGTGACGCTCGAGAGCACAAGCTTTATCCTGCTTATCGGCGTATGCTGGGAGCTTTCGCTCATGTTCTCCATCGCGGGTTTCACGGCAGACATCCTTCCCGAGGACAAAAACAAAAAGATACTCGGCATCAACAACCGATGGTTCTTTGCTGTCGCTTCCGCACTGGGCTTTTCTCTGTTCGAGATATTTCTTGCGTCTACTCCGGCATTCGTCTGGGTCTACCCCTGGTGGGGCGCGCTGCCCGTGTTCATCACGGTCTACATACCCTTCTTCCTTGCGGCATACCTCATTTACGACGCAAAGCCCAAAACTCAGAAGACATTCCTCAGCATAGTGTGGGGGCTTGTCGCCCTGCTTCTCATCATTCTCATTCCGCTTGGGATCATATGAAAAAGCACCGGAATTTGCAGCGCCTTGTGCGCTGCAAATTTTTTATTGACAAAACTGTTATAAC
>CALZAG010000036.1 GCA_945613045.1 uncultured Clostridia bacterium
AGCGCAGAAGTTGCATTGAGTCTTTTTCCAAACTCCCATATTTTCTCCCTTCGTCATTTTTGCATCGCGTGCTTTTATTGTTACATCATTCGATGAGGAAAGCCTTTTCGTTCAAATCTTCGGCGGAGATATTTGCATTATGATAGCGGGCACGGCGCTTGGTGACGCTGCCGATGTCGATAGCTTCGCTCGGGCAGTACTGCACACAGCTCAGGCAGCCTATGCAGTTCGTGCCGAATACGGGTCTGCCGCCGGAATATGTAATATTGCCCTGTGGGCAGATCTTTGCGCACTGACCGCAGCCAATGCATTTGTCGTTTGCGGCAAATTTCTTGATGCGCTTGGAGTTCTGCCCGGAAAGGAGCTTGCTTTCAAGCGCAAACAGGCTGCCTTTGGGCGGCTTTTTGGGGCTGCGCTTCATTGCCTTTATGTCGGCGGCAAACTTTTTTGCCATTGCTTCGCTGCGTTTTTGAGACGCCTTTTTCGGCATCGGCGGTACGGTGAGATAATGCGGCATGAGCCAGATGCACGAGCAGTGGTTCGACATACCGTTCCAATAGTCAAGATCCACGATCTTGTCGATCTTGTGCAGGCCGCAGCCCTTATAGCCGGCGTACTGCACGATAGCGAACTTGTATGCATCGATGCCGATGTGTATTGATTTCACATAGCTTTCCACATTGCCCGGCAGACCGCCGCCGTAGCAGGGGAAGATAAAGCCCACTCGCTTTGCCTCTGTCGCATCCGTTTTGACCGGAAAGCTTCGCATCATGACAATCTCGGTGTTGCCGAGCTCTTTTGCGATATTCTTTGCCATGTCAAGGCAGTTTCCGGAGCCGGAGTAACAATAAATTACATTTTCGCTCATGTTGTCAATCTCCTTTAGTTAAAATCATAGCATAACTGCTTTTGTTTTCAAGTGCTTTCGCACTGGAACTTCCGTTTATCAGGAGTGTGGTGCCTCCATAGGCCGCCGCTCGATATGATTGCCTGCCGCCCTTGACTGCTCGACAAGCCCGTTTCCGCTGTCCTGCAAAAGGTCTTCAAAAAATGCGAGGTGCTTTAGATCCTTCATTGCTTTTCCTCCGCCCAAAACCGAGTTGGTTTAATTAATAACTAACAATATTATGATACTAAACGACGCCCTTTCGTTCAATTCACGGCAGGCAGATTCTAAATTACTCACAAAAAACACGCTTTGTATTTGCCTACATAGTTCTGAAACGGTTTGACAGAAACAGCATTATCGTATATAATGTCCGAAAATCATGGACGCACTGTACGGAGGGCAAAACTCATGACAGAGGATACTACAAGACAGCAGCATCGGATAATCTCGGCGGCAGTAATGCTGTTTAGAAAGCTTGGCTATGAAAAAACTACCGTCAACGACATTTGTAAAGAGGCGGACATTGCCCGCTCGACCTTTTACCTCAGCTTTGCCGGGAAAAAAGAGATAATCAACAAGATACTCTCGGATGCCCGTCTGGACAGGGAGGATTTTTTTGAGGACTTCATCTCGGCGTCAAACGACTTTGAGCGGATGTGGATACTGTGCAACCGATACCTGACGGTTGCTATCGAATTCGGGCCGGAGCTGACGGGTGCATTGCTCCGTCTGGAGCTTATGCAGGAGCTGGACATCCTCGATGCGACCCACAAGGTCGATGAGTGGATGATCCGTTTGACGGCAAACTGCCAAAAATCGGGTGTCATACTCAGCCCGGAGCCTGCGGAAACGATTGCGCCGATAGGTGTGGATATTGCGTATTATTCAACATACGAGTGGTGCAGGAAGGCGGGAGCATTTCCTCTGCGGCAGGTAGTACGCAGACGGGCGGAGGCTGTGTATAATGTTGCGCCCGAATACCGCATGAGCGAAGCCGGTCTGGCTGAGCTATAGGCAAACGGAAAGCCCATGCGCAGTGGGGCGAAGATGTAAGCATAGAAAACTTCTTTGGCCTGCTCAAAAGCCAATTGCTCTGTCTGCAGGAATTTGATTCTATGGAACGCTTTAAGCGGGAACTGATTGATTATTTGGACTATTACAACAACCGCCGTATCAAGGCAAAGCCAAAGGGCTTGCTGCCTGTGAAGAACAGGCAGCAAGCCCTTTCGGCTGCTTGAACACTTTTTACTCTTATATTGTCTAACTTTTTGGGGTCACTTCATTTTCTTTTCACGCACACCGCCTGCATATACTGCTCGCGGTGGCGGCGGCGGACGAGCTCTTTATTGTACCGCACGACGCCGTTGTTATCCCACGGGTCGTTTATAACATAGTCGTCTCCGTCACTGCCGACAAGGAGCATACAGTGCTCGTTTGAGCGCCATGTGAAATCCTCGCCGGTATCGCTGAGCTTCCAGCACGGCCCCTCGACCGCCGGGCGGAGATTTATCGTTGCCCAGAGCACGACCGGCAGGCCCTCACCGTCGATGTAGGTCTCGACGAGCTCGTCTATCTCCCGCCCGGTCTCATCGATTATCTCAAAGCTCTCTCCGATCACGCGCTCGAGCGCGTTTTTTATGACCGGAGCGTAGCAGCCCATGGCCTCGGGGTCATAGGGATCCCCCGCAAAGCGGCGGGACGGATCGGGGCCGTAGAGCACCCCGTCGCGCAGCTCAAACGCTTCCTTGTCAAGATAGTTATCAATAAACTCCGTTATGCCGATATCAACGCCGAGATACTTCAGCAGCATCACCGCCGTCACGCTCTCGCAGCCGGTGGGCGCGGCGTCAGTCTGGTCGAGATAGGGCACTCTTATGATCCTGTCCATGTCCTAAGTCCCGAGCCTTACTTTTTGTGGTAGAGCTTCTTGGCCTGATACCTGGGCTCATAGGTCATGTTCACGCCAAGCTTCGAGAACAGGTTCTCGTCGACCCTTGAGAGGATGACGGAGGAATGTGCCTCGCAGCCGCGCAGCTTGCCGAGCTGGTCGATCGCAAGCTCCGCAAGGGGATTGGTGACCGCGCATATGGAAAGCGCGATGAGCAGCTCGTCGGTGTGCAGGCGCGGGTTGTGGTTGCCCAGATGCTCGACCTTGAGGTGCTGTATAGGCTCGATGACGCTCGGCGCGATGAGCAGCAGCTCCTTGTTTATACCCGCGAGCTTTTTCAGCGCGTTCATCAGGCAGGCACTTGACGCGCCCAGCAGGGGGCTGGTCTTGCCTGTGACGATGGTGCCGTCGGGCAGCTCGATGGAAACGGCGGGCGCGCCGGTCTCCTCCGCTCTCGCAAGGGCGGCCGCCGCAACGGGACGGTCGGCGACGGAGATGCCGATGGAGTTCATGATAAGCTCTGTCTTGCGCACCTCCTCAGCGCTGCCGAGACCCTGACGCAGCGAGCAGGCAGCGGCGTAGTAGCGGCGGATGATCTCCAGCTTGGAGGCCTCCCGGCAGGCCTCGTCGTCGATGATGCAGTTTCCGGCCATGTTGACGCCCATGTCCGTGGGGCTTTTATAGGCGCTCTCGCCGTAAATGCGGGTGAGGATGGCGTTGAGGACGGGGAATATCTCCACGTCGCGGTTGTAGTTGACCGTGGTAACGCCGTAGGCCTCGAGGTGGAAGGGGTCTATCATGTTCACGTCGTCCAGATCCGCGGTCGCGGCCTCGTAAGCGAGGTTTATCGGGTGCTTGAGCGGAATGTTCCAGATCGGGAAGGTCTCGAACTTCGCGTAGCCGGCGCTTATGCCGCGCCGGTGCTCGTGGTAAAGCTGGCTCAGGCAGGTCGCCATTTTGCCGCTGCCGGGGCCGGGCGCGGTCACGACGACGAGGCTGCGCTGTGTCTCGATATAGTCGTTCCTGCCGAAGCCGTCCTCGGAGACGATAAGCTCCACGTTGGAGGGGTAATCGGGAATGATATAGTGGCGGTAGACCTTCACTCCGAGGGTCTCGAGCCTCTTCTGGAAGAGCTCTGCCGCCGGCTGGCTGCGGTAGTGGGTTATGACAACGCTGCCGACGTACAGGCCGATGCCGCGGAACGCGTCGATAAGGCGCAGGGTGTCCTCATCGTATGTAATGCCCAGATCGCCGCGGCGCTTGTTGCGCTCGATGTCGTCGGCGGAGATGGCGATGACTATCTCGGCGTCGTCCTTCATCTCAAGGAGCATCTTCACCTTGCTGTCGGGCTCAAAGCCGGGCAGCACGCGGGACGCGTGATAATCGTCGAAGAGCTTGCCGCCGAACTCCAGATACAGCTTGCCGCCGAATTGGGATATCCTGTCGCGGATATTGCGCGACTGTTCGCGCACATATTTGGCATTGTCAAATCCTATCGCTTTCATGTTTCTCTTTCTCCCGTAAAAACCAAAATAACAAGTAAAAATTATATACCGTATCGCCGACTTTTGTCAAACATTTTACCGGCATCAGCGGGGCTCGGCGCACTGCCGATCCGCATTCGGATCGTGCGTGCCGTTTTTGCGATATCCCGATTATGCCCTGCGGCGGTAATCGGGACACCGAAGAAACGACAATTGATGTTCTCAACGCGAGTTAAAAAACTATCTTATATTGCCTGCCGGTTTTGGCGTCGACGAGTACGTGCAGGGGCTCGCCGTCGGCGTCTGTGCACTCAAAGTCGTAGCACAGGCGCTGCCCGCCGCCGTCGGTCTCGGCATAGCACATGGAGCTCGACTCCACCTTCAGCGACCCGGTCAGCGCATTTCTCGCCGCGTCCTCGCCGACGACGTCCTCCGCCGGGGGGTGCGCGACGTGGTTTTGGATGTGCTTGGACGCGTCGTAGGCGTACACCTGCCCGTCGTCGGCCGCCATGGAGATCATGACGCCGTCGCCCTCGCAGCGTATGCCGTTGTCGGTACACTGGAATTCCATCGTCAGCACGCTGCTGTGCCGTGCGGAGGAGGCAAGAACCATATCCTTGAAGCCGCGCGCCTCGAGGAAATCCCTTGCGCGCTGTTCGAGCTCGTCCGAGCTCATGTCGCCGGCGACGCTGCGCTCGGAGCTAAGGGACAGCACGTTGCCCCAGCCGTCAACGGTGATGTGGCCGCCGCCGTCAAAGGAGAAGCACCGAGTGCCGTTCTCAGCGGCGTATTCGGCGGTGAGCTGCTCGGGGTCAAGCCCGAAAAACTCCGCCGCGGCCTGCCGCGCCTCGTCCTCCGATACGGGGTCGTCGCATGGCACGGGATCTGCCTTGGTGTAGCGGCCGTCGTAGTCGAGCGACGGGGAATCACCCATGTCCGCCTCCATGCCGAGCATGGCGGCGCTGACAAAGCTGCCGTCCTCGGGGAACAGGCGCTCGGGCGCGTCCATGAGCACGTCGCCGCTGTCAAGGTCGTCATGAAGCTCGGTCAGCTCGCGGCTGAGCTTCTCCGCCGTTTTGTACAGCTTTGCGAGGTTTTCCCTCGCCTCGTCGTCGAAGCCGCTTTCGGCGGAGGTCTTGAGCAGCGACTGCGCGTAGTCGCCCGCAATGCCGACAAAGGCCGAGGTCTGCTCAAGCTCCTGCGTGGAAAACGGCAGCGCGGACATGGTCATTTCCGCTGCGAGGCAGTTGCCGTAGATATCCGCGCAGACGGAAGCCGACATCTCCGGCCCCGTGGCGTAGGCCCCGCGGCGCAGCGCCTCGCTCAGCTTCGACGCGGCGTTTACGACCTCGTCAAAGGCGTGGGAGTAGCCGTACTCGGCGGTGCGGCGATAGCCGAGCTCGCTGCGGCTGTGCACCGCGGCGTATGCGCCAAGCGCGACCACCGCCGCCGTGAGATAGGTTATTATAAGCACGAAAGTTTTTTTACGAATAAACATAGAAACACCTCTGCCATAGTGTTTCCAAAAAATTTTTTCCTATTCTGTGTTGCCATACGGACAATTCGCATTCGGACAGAGCGCATCGTTATTGCGTCAGCCCGATTATATCCTGCGCAGGAATAAGGAACATAGTATTGCAGGGACGGCCATTGGCCGTCCCTGCAATATTATTCAAAGCTCGGATTCAATATAGAATTTTCCGAACCCGCCTGTGAAAATTCGCAGCGCTGTAAAACGACACGTACGATTTAATCACGAATTAAAAGCTCTGCTATCTGGATGGCGTTGAGAGCTGCGCCCTTGCGCACCTGATCGCCGCAGCACCAGAGGTTCAGGCCCCTTTCGTCGGTGAGGTCGTCGCGTATGCGGCCGACGAACACGAGATCCTGGTTCGAGGTATCCAACGGCATGGGGTAGCTCTGATTTGCGAGATCGTCCACCAGCTTGCAGCCTGCGGCCTTTGCGATGATCTCCTGCGCCTGGGCGACGGAGATCTTCTCCTTTGTTTTGAGGCAGATGGAAACGCTGTGGCTGCGCACGACGGGCACTCTGACGCAGGTGCAGCTTACCTTGAGCTCCGGCAGGTGCATGATCTTTCTGCCCTCGTTCTGCAGCTTCATCTCCTCGGAGGTGTAGCCCATGAACTGCTCGCCGCCTATCTGCGGGATGACGTTATAGGCTATCTGGTGCTGGAACACGCGGGGCTCGTAGCTCTCGCCCTTTGACAGGGCCTCGACCTCGGCGAACAGCTCCTTGGGTCCGTTCGCGCCCGCGCCGGACACCGCCTGATAGGAGGACACGACCATGCTCTCGATGGGGGAGATGCTGTTGAGCGCGTTTATCGCGGTGCAGGAGATGATGGTGGTGCAGTTGGGGTTTGAGATGACGCCCTTGTGCTTTTTGACGTCCTCGGGGTTTATCTCGGGCACCACGAGCGGCACGTCGGGATCGAGACGGAAGGCGCTGGAGTTATCCACGAACACCGCGCCTGCGGCCTTTATATCCTCGACAAAGCGCTCGGCGATGTCGTTCTCCGCCGCGCCGAGGACGATGTCCAGACCCTTGAAGTTCTCCGCGCAGGCCTCGACGACGGTATGGCCCTCGATGACCTTGCCGGCTGAGTTTTTGCTCGCCAGCAGGCGCAGCTCCGCGACGGGGAAGCTTCTCTCGGCGAGTATCTTCATCATTTCCTGGCCGACGGCGCCGGTCGCACCGAGAATACCTACATTATATTTCTTCATAGTTTTTACCTCACTTTACAAAGCTGTTATATAATACGCGCACGGTGCGCTCAAAATCATCGTTATTTACGCCGACAATAATATTCAGCTCGTCGGGGCCCTGGGATATCATGCGGATGTTTATCCCGTTCTGGCCGAGGGCGGCGAAGATGCGGCCCGAGGTGCCGGGCTGGAAGGCCATGCGCCGTCCGACGGCGGCCACGACGGAGATATCGCCCGTTATCTGGATGTTGTCCGGCTGAAGCTCCTTCTGGATATCGCCGACGATGGAATAGACCCGGTTTTTCGCCTTGTCCGCCGCGACGACCAGCGATACGCTGTCGATGCCCGAGGGGGTGTACTCAACGCAGACGCCGTGCCTTTCAAAGGCCTCGAGTATGAGCCTGAGCGAGCCCATCTGCGAGCTCATGCCGTTTTTGGAAACGGTGATGATGGAAAAATTCTTCCTGCCCGCGATGCCGGTTATGAAGCGGTCGCCGCGCAGCTCCTCCTTGAAGCTTTCCATTATGAGCGTGCCCGGATGCCCGGGGTCGTTGGTGTTGCGGATGTTGAGGGGGATGTTCTTCTCGCGCACGGGGAACACCGCTCCCTCGTGCAGCACCTGCGCGCCCATGTAGCTGAGCTCGCGCAGCTCGTTATAGGTTATGCGCTCGATGGTGTCGGGGTCGTCGACGATGCGCGGATCGGCCATGAGGATGCCGGAAACGTCCGTCCAGTTCTCGTACACGTCCGCGTCCAGCGCCGCCGCCGCCAAAGCGCCGGTAACGTCGCTTCCGCCGCGGGTGAGCACCTTGATGCTGCCGTCCGGCATTGCGCCGTAAAAGCCCGGGATCACCACCCGCCGGCTTCCGACAAGCTGCCGCAGGTTTTCATATGACTGCTCCTTGTCGATCGAGCCGTCAAAGGAGAATTTCAGCCACAGCTCCGCGTCGAGGAAATCGTAGCCCAGATAATCCGCCATGAGCCTTGCGGAAAAGTATTCGCCGCGGGACACGAGTCTGTCCTTGCTCATGCCGTCCTCGATCTCTGCCCTGAGAGCGCTCAGCTCGCTTTCGATATCCACACCGAGCCCCAGCTCCGCGCAGATATCGCGGTAGCGGCCGGCGATCATTTCAAATACCGGATCGCAGCTCACACCGTATTTTTTGTGCGCGTGGCAGAGGTACAGCAGATCGGTCAGCTTGTGGTCGTCCTTATATCTCTTGCCCGCCGCGGAGACGACGATCACCCGCCGCGCGGGGTCGGCCTCCACGATGGCCCTTACCTTTTTAAATTGTGCGGCGTCCGCCATTGACGAGCCGCCGAATTTCGCAACCTTAAGCATTTTTATCACACAAGACCCGCAATGAACACCGCGGGGTCGGCCTCCTTTGCTTTGCTTGCCCATGCGTGCATCGTTTCGACGGACACGGGCTCGGTTATAACGCCCTCGCAGCACTTCTCGACCGCCACCGAGTCGAGCCATTCGTCGCAGGCGGCGCAGCGTACATAGTAGGGGTGCGCCTCGAGGGAGTTGTCGGTCTGCGCAGGCTCGAAGCTTTCGGTGTAAAAGCTCTTTACGCCGCCCATGATGTCCAGCACGTCGGCCACTGCGTTGTACGCGGTGGGGTAGCGTCCCGCGCCCTGACCGTAGAAGCTCTCCTTGCCGGTCAGCTCCGTGTCGAAGGAGATGACGTTGCGGTTCGTGCTGACCGCCGCCTCAAGCTCGCCGCTTTTTACGAAGCAGGGCTCGACATAGGCCGCCAGCCCGCCCTCAAGAGCCTTGCCGAAGGCCAGCATCTTGCACACGCAGCCCAGGCGCTCGGCCGCCGCGATATCCGCGGAGCTTATGCTGCGGATGCCGAAAACGGGCACGTCCGCCTCCGTGATGCACACGCCGAAGGCGACGTTGGCGCTGATGACGCACTTGCGCTGGATGTCCAGCCCGTCGATGTCCGCGGAGGGATCCGCCTCGGCGTAGCCCAGCTCCTGAGCCTGAGCCAGCACCTCGGAAAAGTCCCTGCCGTCAAAGTGCATGGCGTCGAGAATGAAGTTGGTCGTGCCGTTCATTATGCCGGAAAAGCTCTTGACCCTGTCAAGCCGCAGTACGCGCTCGAGATTTACCAGCCAGGGTATACCGCCGCCGACGGCGGGGGTGCAGCGGAAGGCCACGCCGCATTCCCTTGCAAGCGCAGTCAGCTCCTTATAATAATGCGCGACAAGGTGTTTGTTAGCCGTGACGACGCTCTTGCCGGCCTTCATCGCCGCGCATACATACTCGTACGCGGGGCTCAGACCGCCCATGACCTCGACCACCGCGTCGATCTCCTTATCGTTTACAATAGTAGAGATATCCTTTACCGCGCGGCTGCCCAGCTCGGGCTTATCCCTGCGCACCAGAACATACTTCAGCTCAATATCCTCTCTCGCGTCGCAGATCTCCAGAACGCCGCCGCCCACAACGCCGCAGCCAAGAAGCGCAATCTTCATTTCATTACCGCCTTTGCTTGTATTGTCTTTGCTGTAAAAACATTTGTTTTTGACATGAGAACAATATAGCATCAGCGGAGCACAAATGCAAGGCTTTTTTGAAAATCATCTGTAGAAAAGCGTCAATAATCTGCCTGCAAAATAGGTGAAAATGACGAAAGCTGATAGTCCGCGCCGCAGTTCCCCGCAATCGTGCACCAAACGCAAGATATAGTATTAAATTGCATTTTCGGACAAGATATTGCAAAATAGTTCAGAAATAAGGCTGTTTTTTAGCTAAAGCGAATTAGCTTGCGAAATTTTTTGCAAAACCCACAAAGCGAAATTTCATTTTTGTGCTTGAAATCCGCCCCTGACGGGTGTATAATGCGTGCGTGGTGAATTATTTTAGTTGACATTATTCAAAACCGGAAATTCAAACAGGAGGAAACACTAATGAAAAGATTTTTGGCACTTCTTTTGGCCGCTATGATGGTCTTCTCGCTGTGCGCCTGCGGTAATGGCGGCAACGGCGACACCAACGTCGCGGACGACGGCGCAGCAACGCTCGACTTCGCTACCGGCGGCGAGCAGGGTACATATTACGCGTTCGGCACCGTGCTTGCTCAGCAGGTATCCGAAAAGACCGCCACTCAGGTCACCGCGGTCACCAGCAACGGCTCTCAGGCAAACGTTGAGGATATCGACGGCGCTGCCGTGCAGCTTGCTTTCGTCCAGTCAGACGTTATGAGCTACGCCTACCAGGGCGAGAAGCTCTTCACCGAGAAGGTCGGTTCCTTCTCCGTCGTTGCGGCTCTGTACCTCGAGCAGGTCCAGATCGTAACTCTCGACCCCAGCATCAAGACCGTTGCCGACCTCAAGGGCAAGACCGTTTCCATCGGCGCAAAGGGCTCCGGCGTTTACTTCAACGCACTTGACATTCTCGGCGCATACGGTCTGACCGAGACCGACATCAAGGCCGAGTACCTCAACTTCGGCGACTCCACCGACAGCCTGAAGGACGGCAAGATCGACGCGGCATTCGTCGTTGCCGGCGCTCCCACTCCCGCCGTTCAGGACCTCGCCACCGGCAAGCAGGTCTACCTCGTCTCTCTTGACGCAGAGCACGTTGCAAGCCTCATCAAGACCTCTCCCTACTACAAGGAGTACACCATCGCCAAGGACGTTTACAACACTCCCGAGGACGTGACCACCGTTGCAGTCGCAGCAGTCGTTATCGCCCGTGACGATGTTTCCGAGGCCGCTGTTTACAACTTCGTGTCCTCCATCTTCGAGGATATCGACTCCATCGGCCACGCGAAGAAGGCCGAGCTCGACCTTGACTTCGCCGCCTCCATCACCGACGTTCCCTATCACCCCGGCGCAGCCAAGTACTTCGCTGAGAAGGACATCGAGGTCGCAACCAAGTAATTTTAACGCGAGCTTAACGCGGTTTTACCGCAATACCGGAAACTACGGCGCTTATGCGTCGTAGTTTCCGTTGTCTTATACCGGCGGCTGCCGGAGAGCTATCCGC
>CALZAG010000037.1 GCA_945613045.1 uncultured Clostridia bacterium
TGCTCCATCTGCCCGGGCAGGCGAAGCAGCGCGTCGATCATCTTTGCGTATTCGGCCTTGCTCACATTGCCGAGAATATCTCCGAAGCAGATGCCCAGCATATTCAGCAGGACGAGCTGGGTGCTGTAGGCCTTGGTGGTCGCAACGGCGATCTCGGGCCCCGCCCAGGTGTAGATCACGTCGTCCGATTCCCTCGCAATGGAGCTGCCGACGACGTTGACTATCGACAGTATGTGCGCGCCCAGAGCTTTGGCCTCTCTGAGAGCCGCCATTGTGTCAAGAGTCTCGCCGGACTGGCTTATAACTATGACGAGGGTCCTGTCGTCCACCAGCGGGTCGCAGTAGCGGAACTCCGAGGCAAGGCAGACCTCGACAGGCTTGCGGAGCATACGCTCAAGGTTGTACTTTCCCACCACACCAACATGATATGACGAGCCGCAGGCAACTATGTACAGCCTGCTGATATTTCTTATATATTCCTCGTCGAGCTTCAGATCCTCAAAGAGGATGCGGTTGTCGCGGATGCGGGGGAACGCGGCCTTGCGGATGGCCTCGGGCTGCTCCATTATCTCCTTGAGCATGAAGTGGGCATAGCCGCCCTTTTCCGCGGCGGAGACGTCCCAGTCTATGGTGTGGCGCTCCTTCTCGATGGGCTGCTCCATGGAGTTATAGAAGCTGACTCCGTCGGCGGACACCACCGCCACCTCGCCGTCCTCCATGTAGGAGACTTCCCTTGTGTGCTTGATGATCGCGGTCGCGTCGCTGGCAATGAAATTGCAGCCCTCGCCGTAGCCGATAAGCAGCGGAGCGTCCTTTCTCGCGGCGATAAAATGCTCCGGCTCGTCGGTGCAGACGATGCCGAGCGCATACGCGCCCTCTATGCGGCGCAGAACTCTGAACACCGCCTCGAGCATATTATTGCACTCGGCATAGTAATACGCAAGTAGCTGGGTCACGACCTCTGTGTCGGTCTCGGATTTGAACTCATAACCGTTTGAAATTAGAAAATCCCTCAGCTCGACATAGTTTTCGATGATGCCGTTGTGGACGACGGCGACCTTGCCGTCGCCGCTGAGATGGGGATGCGCGTTGACGTCATTCGGCTCGCCGTGGGTAGCCCAGCGGGTGTGGCCGATGCCTATGGTACCTTCAACACTTTTGCCGCCCTGGATTATATCGCTCAGGACCTTCAGTCGGCCCTTGGCCTTTTTAAGCTGAAGCTCCTTATCTTTTGAAACGACAGCGATGCCCGCGGAGTCATAGCCGCGGTACTCAAGCCTTTCCAGTCCCTCAAGCAGGATGGGCGCAGCCTGTTCGCTTCCGACAAATCCGACTATTCCACACATAACGTCTTTTCCTTTCGGATGATATACAGATTTGGCTTCGGCAGCAATGCCGTGGTTAGAAATTATACCATTTTCTCCGGCATATTGCAATAAAACAGGCTGCCGAAATCTCTTCCGGCAGCCCTTGAAATGTAAATTTTCAGAAAACGAACTGCACCAGCAGCATGTATACAAGCGTTCCGCCTCCGACCGACAGCAGGAGATTTTCCTTCCACTCGTAGGTCAGTATCACCACCGCCGACGCAATAAGCTCGGGAAGACCGTGGCTTCCCGTGAGTATCGGAACGTTTTTAAAGCAGTAGACGACGATGAGCCCCATGAGCGCCGGAGGAAGCACCCGGCCAAGATACTGCACGAATTTCGGAGTCTCCTTCTTGCCGGAGAAGGCTATAAACGGCAGCCAGCGGGATATCTGAGTTCCCAGCACTATGGCCGCTATCGTGATAAGCGTCTGCGTTACCGTCAGTGTCATAGCTTATTCCTCCCCAGCCAGAAGATTATGAGCATACCCGCAAGCGCGGGGATAAGGAATACCGAGGAGCCGAAAATGATGCGGGACAGCAGCGTTACTGCAATGCCGACAATACAGGCCGGACGGTTGTTCTTTTCCTTCCACTGCTGCAGAAACAGCACAATAAACAGCGCGTTAAGGGCAAAGTCCAGCCCAGTCGTGTCAAACGTTATTATGCCGCCCAGCACGCTGCCCAGCCCCGTCAGAGCCGCCCAATACAGGTATGTAAGGAAGGTCATCCCGAAGTAAAAATACTTCGGCTCCAGCCCCTCCGGAGGCTTCGCCGACACCGCCAGCGAAAACGGCTCGTCGGCAAGGGCATAGATGAGAAAGGGCTTGAAGGGCGCTGTGTCCTTATACTTTTCCAGCAGCGCCACGCCGTAGAAGGTATGACGGAAGTTCACAAAGTAGCTCATGATAAACATCTGCAGGGGGTCAAAGCCCGCCGCCATCATGGGAATGGCCGCTATCTGCATACCGCCGCAGAAGCACAAAAGCGAAAACAGCATCGACCAAAGCGGCCCGTAGCCGAGCCCGCTCATCAGGACGCCGTAGGTGAGTCCGACGAAGACCCAGCCGAACAGTATGGGGATGGTAACGGGGAAGGCGGCCTTAATGCCGAGCCATATTTTTTCAGCGCTTACATTCTTCATAGCATAATAAAAAGGCGCAGCATTTCAGCTGCGCCGAACTTTCACGAAATTTTCCGATCAGATAAGGTTAAGGACGAGAGTGAGGAGCACGAAAGCCAGTGCGAACCACTTGGTGGCCTTTGCGAGCTTTGCATCCAGAGACTTTGCCTTGCCCTTGCTGAGGAAGGTCTCCGCGCCGCCGGCGATGGCGCCCGACAGTCCGGCGCTCTTGCCGCTCTGCATGAGAACGACAACGGTGACTGCCAGTCCGGACAGAAGCTGAAGTATCGTGAGAATAAGCTTGACAGTGTTCATTTATATCCAATCCTTTCGATGTTTACAAATTAGCTACACTACTATAACACAAGACTTTTACTATTACAAGAAAAAATTTCAGACTTTTTCTGTATTTTTTAAAATCCTCTGTTTTTCACCATACTTGCCAGCGCAGCAGAAACGCCGTAAAATACGCAAGGCCGCACAAAAGGCTCAGCGCCGAGGCCGCGCAAAACGCCGCCTTTTTTCCGGTCAGCAGCGCCATTGCCGCAGGCAGAGCCGGCAGCGCCGCAAGGTAGCGCGGCGCGCTCAAAAGCCAGGTCGCGCCCACTGCGACCGCAAAATAGGCTATGAACCACGCCGTATAGGCCGGCCGGAGCCTTTTCGCCGCGGCCGTCATGATGACAAGGCTGATAATCTGCGCCAGAATATTCGGCAGCCAAAGCCCCCAGAAATCAGTCGGACGGCTTACCGCGCTGCTCAGGGCGTGCTCGGTCTGATACGCGGCGGTGTTGAAAAACCAGCCGAGCTGCTGACCCCAGTGCACACGCTGGTACTCCATGAACTTGAAGGGGTCACCGGCGACGAGGAAATTTATAAGGCAGTAAACGGCAAAGCCCATGGGTATGAGCAGCGCGGCTGCGTATTCCCGTATCTTGCCTCTGCGGCCTATTAGCTCGAAAAGCACCGGTACGAGCAGCAGTATCCCCAGCGAGCGGGTGAAGGCGGCATATGCGCCGATAAAACAGCCCGCCGCGGTCTTTCCCCGCCGAACAAGATACAAGCAGGCAAGGCAGCACAGCAAAAACAGACTCTCGCTCATGGGGCTGACGAAGAAAAACGCCGCCGGACACAGGACGAAAAGCTTAACGCCCCGCAGAGCGGCCTCAGAGCCCATATCCAGCCGCAGAAGCTTATACAGCAGGCAGGCCGAGCCCGCATAGCATAGGGCGGACACGATAAGCCCTGCGTACAGATAATTGCCCGTGACAAGCTCAAAAACGCGCACGAGCACGGGGTAGCCCGGCAGGAACACAAGCTGCACGAGCCTGTCCCACTCGCCCTCGGAAAGATACCAGTCCTGCGCGATGGCAAGATAGTGCTGGCTGTCGGTACAGCGCCAGAATTCAAGATACTGAGCAAAGCTCTCCGCAATGCCGAGCGCGGCCCGCAGCACATAGCCAAGCAGCAGGATGAACAGATCCCACAGGATGACAGCGGCGAATATCTTCGCGCATATGCGCCCGCCGTCGGGCTCGCCCGGGCTTACAGAAGTCCCCCCGCGCCACGCGCCGCACCAGACCGGCACAAAGCGCAGGCACAAGGCGAGCATAAGCAGCTCGCTGACCGCCGCGGCGGTCAGACCCCATGCGCTGTAATTGCTGCCGGCGCACCATATTGCGAACACTATGGCCAGCGCCGCCGTGCCTACGGCGGATATTAACTTTTCGGGAGTTTTTTGTTCCATTTTCTCGTCGCCCATATGATAAATGATCGCCGTCCCGGGCAAAGCATCAGCTTATGTCTTTTCTTCCGTATTTCCAAAACGCGAGGATAACGCCAATCGCGGCAAGAGCCATGCCCACGGCAAGATAGCCGCCGTTGAGCGCTCCGTCGGCTATTATATCCGCGCTCTCGGTATAGCCAAACGGGGTGATGTATTTGAGAAACTTCGTCTCGTCAATAAGATTTGCGACAATGTTCATAAAGTAGAACACGGCGGCAAGGCCGAGCCCGATACCGAGGCTTCCCCGCCTGAGAAATGCAGATATCCCGAAGGTGACGGCCGCCACCTCGAGCTGCATCAGGAAGAAGGCAGAAAACAGCATCGCAAGCGTTTTTATGTCCGCTTCCTCTCCGATGATGAGCACCGACAGCGCCGTGACGGCGATGACGGCAAGATTCAGAATAACTATCTGCGCGATCACGGCACACAGCTTTTCTGTTATCACCCGCGTTCTTGATACGGGGTGCGTCAGCAGAAATTCCGCCGTATGCTCCTTTTCCTCCTTCGCAAGCGCGGATATGCCCAGCAGCGCCGCGAAGAACGCGCCGCCCAGGCCCAATACATTGCCGCACTCGACGCCGAAGAAGCCGAGGAATTCTCCGAAGTTTATCCGATCCATGCCAAACGCCTGCGAAAAGCTGCCCATATCGGCAAACATCGCGCTTATATCGCCCATTTGGGTCGACATTTCAGGATAGATGACAATGCAGATTCCAAGCATGAAGGAGATGGCCGCCGTCCAGATAATGAGGGCGCTCCTGCCCTGCCTGAGCTCGTGCTTAAATACCGTCATTTCCGCCGTCCTCCTTTGCGTAGTAGTGCATGAAGATCTCCTCAAGATCCGGCTCAGCGATGGTGATATCGGTAATGGGGAGCGCGGAAAGCGCCTTGATCAGCCGGTCGGCTTTCCCGCCGTACAGGAAGCTGACCCCCTCCGCCGATACCTTCACGTCCCTGATGTGCTCCAGCTCCGGAGCCGCCGCCACGCCGCGCAGCGTGACTCGCTTTGCGCCGGTGTGGCCGAGCTTTTCCACGCTGTCGCAGGCCAGCAGCCTGCCCTCTCGGATGACGGCCGCGTGCTTGCAGTAGCGCTGTACCTCCGACAGGACGTGCGAGGACAGAAAAACGGTCGCGCCGTCCTCATTGCGCTCCTTCAAAAGGCAATAGAACTCCCGCTGCATCAGCGGATCAAGGCCGCTGGTAGGCTCGTCGAGAATATACAGCTTTGGCCTGTGCTGCAGGGCGCAGACTATGCCGGCCTTTTTACGGTTTCCGAGGGACAGCTCTTCGATCTTTCGGGAAGTGTCCAGCTCCAGACGCTCGCATAGCTTTCCCGCTTCCTCGGAGCAGTCCGTTCCTCGCAGCCGCGCCGACAGGCGAAGGACGTCCTTTACGCGCATACCGCTGTAAAACATGGTCTCCGAGGGAAGATATCCGATATCCGCAAGAAGCTCGGTTCTGTGCTTTCGGATATCCTTTCCGAATATTTCAGCCGAGCCGCCCGTGGGCGCGATAAGGCCGAGCAGGGTGCGTATCGTAGTACTCTTGCCTGCGCCGTTCGGCCCGATGAAGCCGAAAAAGTCGCCTTCCTTAACAGTCAGGCTGACGTCAACAATGCCGCGGGCCTTGCCGTAGTATTTTGTTAAGTTATTCGTCACAACAGCATTCATACAGACCTCTCCTTTTTCTGATAGACCGATCTCCAAAACTTCAACAGCGCCGAAAAATCCTTCTCCATCTGCGCTGTGTCCAGCTCTCCCCGCTGAAGCATTTCCCACAGATAGCCCTCCGATGCCCAGTACATCTCCCTGTACATCATCTTCAGATCCAGCCCGGGCACGAAGCCTTCGGGGTCAAGCGCCGCAAGGGTGTTTGACGCCTTGATATCAAAATACTTGCGATAGCTTTTATGGATCTCCGCGCTTATTTCCGCGTCCTTTTCGTAAAACGCCTTGACGGCGAAGGCGGACATGTAGGGGTATTCCTCCATGATCCTGAATTTCGCCCTCATGCCTCTCTCCATCATCTCAAACAGATCCGTCGGCTCGTAGCAGCTATAGTCGTTCAGATACTGCATCGTGATCTCGGCGCCTTTGTCCCAGAGGAACATATAAAGCTCCTTTTTGTTGAGGAAATAGTGGAACAGGAGCGATTTGCTGATGCCGGCCGCAGCGGCGATCTCGCTCATCGGGCTTTTCTTGTAGCTGTTTTCCGAAAACACACGAAAACCGGCATTGATGATGCGCTGCTGCTTTTCCGCCGGAAGATCAAAAAATCTGTTGTTCATATCAGCCCCTCCGTTGACCGATTCGGTTAATTTAGTATAGCTCCGTTGACCGTTTTTGAGAAGACCCCCTTCATAAAAAATGCACCGGCTGAAAAAGGTCCGGAGATACTTTGCCGCATCTCCGGACCTTTTCCGCATTTATAATTATTCGTTTCAGGCGCAAAAATCACCATATGCCCATGAGGTGCTGCACAAGCAGGCTCGTTCCCGTTATGCCCGCCCAGCAGCAGGCGCCGAGGATAAGCGGCTTGCCGCCGGTCTTTACGAGCTTCACGATATCGGTGTTTATGCCGATAGCGCTCATCGCAAGCACAATAAAAAACTTGCTGAGCTCCTTAACAGGGCTGAACACCGCCGCGTCCGCGCCGAGGCTCACGGCCACGGTGGTTATGACCGACGCGCCTATGAAATAGAGGATAAAAAACGGGAATATCTTCTTGAAGCTGACCTTTTTCCCGTCCGTGCCGTTTGCCTTCCTCGTGCGGATGAACGCCAGCACGAGCGTTATGGGGATGATGGCAAGCGTCCTCGTCAGCTTGACGGTAACAGCCTTGTCCAGCGTCTCCGAGCCGAGACCCCACATCGCGTCCCAGGTGCTTGCCGCCGCAGTGACTGAGGATGTGTCGTTCACCGCCGTGCCGGCGAATATGCCGAAGGCTTCGCCCGAGGCAGTGTCGAAGCCGATAAGGCTTCCGAAGGCGGGGAATATCAGCGCCGCCAGCACGTTGAAGAAGAATATGACGGAGATCGACTGCGCAACCTCCTCGTCGCCGGCGTCGATGACCGGTGCCGTGGCCGCTATTGCCGAGCCGCCGCAGATGGACGAGCCCACGCCTATGAGCGTCGCTATCTTTGAGGGCATATGCATGGCCCTCTGCAGCACAAACGCGATCAGAAGCGAAGCGGCTATGGTGCAGATGATTATGGGCAGGGACTGCACTCCGGTCTGGAATATCACGTTAAGGTTCATGCCGAAGCCCAACAGGACGACCGCCCACTGAAGTATCTTTTTTGAGGTAAATTTAATGCCCGCCTCCAGCTTTGACTTATCCTTTATAAACAGGGTCACTATCATGCCGACGATTATCGCCGTCACAGCGCCGCCGATGATGGGGAATCTTTTCCCGAAGAACCAGGAGGGAACGGCTATGACAAGGCACAGCAAAAGTCCCGGCGCGTTTTTTCTTATCCAGTTCATGCTTTTTCACCTTTCTGCCTGCCCTCACGGGTTATTCCCGGCAGGACCCGCATATCATAACACATTTATTTTATCCGTTCAATCAGAAATAACAGGACTTTTCACGAAATGTTCATCGGAACACGGTTGACCTGCGCAGGCATATGGGCTAAACTTGTAAAGCTCGATAAATAATCGCTGAACAGGTCGTATAAGGCTCTGTTTATTGCAGGAAAAGAAGGGACATCATATGGAACGGGATAAAACGTTTCTCGGAACGCAGCCCGTTGGAAAGCTGCTGCTGAATCTGGCGATCCCCTCCGTGATCGCGCAGTTAGTGAATATGCTGTATAACATCGTTGACCGTATTTATATCGGGCATATTCCGGAAGCAGGCAGCCTTGCTCTTACCGGCGTCGGGGTCTGTATGCCGCTTATTCTGATCATTTCCGCGTTTGCGGCCCTGGTCGGCTCGGGCGGAGCGCCCCGGGCATCGATATTCATGGGCAGAGGCGACCATGCCTCCGCCGAGAAAACGCTCGCAGGCTGTTTTGCTCTGCAGGTATGCATTTCGGTTGTGCTGACCGCAGTCATGCTGATATGGAACGAGGATCTCCTGCTGCTGTTCGGCGCAAGCGGAAACACCATCGCCTACGCGACGGCGTATATGGACATCTATGCCGCCGGCACGATATTCGTTCAGATAACGCTCGGGCTGAACGCGTTCATTACCGCGCAGGGCTTTGCCAGGACCGGAATGACGACCGTTCTGATCGGCGCGATCGCCAATATAGTCCTTGACCCTGTTTTCATTTTTGCCATGGGTATGGGCGTGCGGGGCGCCGCGCTTGCGACCGTTATATCTCAGGGCTTGTCCTGCATATGGGTCATCGCGTTTCTCTCCGGAAAAAAGACCGTGCTGCGCCTGAAAACGGAGAATGTTCTTCCCGGGCTCAGGCTGCTTCCGCCCTGCCTTGCGCTCGGCATCTCCACGTTCGTCATGCAGGCCAGCGAAAGCGTGGTTTCCGTCTGCTTTAATTCCTCTCTGTTGAAATACGGCGGGGATATCGCGGTCGGGGCCATGACCATCATGGCCAGCATCATGCAGTTGGCTCTGCTGCCGCTGCAGGGTATAGGCCAGGGCGCTCAGCCCATTACGAGCTATAACTACGGCGCCGGAAGCAGCGCCCGCGTAAAGCAGAGCTTCCGGCTGCTGCTGACGGTGAGCGTTATTTATTCGGTCGTTCTCTGGGCCTGCGTCATGGCTTTTCCGAGGCTGTTCGCCGGAATGTTCACATCGGACGGCGCACTGCTCGACTTCACCGCACACGCGCTCAGGCTCTACTGCGGGGCAATGCTCCTATTCGGCGTGCAGGTCGCCTGCCAGATGACCTTTGTCTCCATTGGCAACGCGGTATGCTCGATAATCGTCGCGGTGCTGCGAAAATTCGTCCTGCTCATACCGCTGATCTATATCATGCCGCAGCTTATCTCAAATCAAACCGAAGCCGTATACATGGCCGAGCCGGCCGCGGACATCATCGCCGTGAGCTTCACGGCGGTCCTGTTTGCGTTCCAGTTCCGAAAATCCCTGAAAAAGCTTGACCGGGCGGCGGCCTGAGCGCACAGGCATTATTGACGCGCACCCTGAACCGGGGTATAATAGTCGGGACAGAGTATATCTGCACGGCGTTTATATAATTCAAGTAAATGGAGGCTTTTTCAATGAATGCAAAGTTCTATATCTGCCGTCACTGCGGCAATCTGGTCGGCATGATAAACGATTCCGGCGTTCCCCTCGTCTGCTGCGGTCAGAAAATGGAGGCTCTCGTGCCCAACACCGTCGAGGCGAGCGGCGAAAAGCATCTGCCCGTCGTCACCCTGACCGACGGCGCGGTCAGCGTCAATGTCGGCTCCGTGGATCATCCCATGGTTCCCGAGCACTACATCGAGTGGGTCTATCTCCAGACCGAGAACGGCGGTCAGCGCAAGGCGCTGAAGCCCGGCGATGCTCCTAACGTGAGCTTCTGCCTCGGCGGCGATAAGGCTGTCGCGGTATATGCCTACTGCAATCTCCACGGTCTGTGGATGGCAGAGCTGTAATATTAGCATCACCCAAACCTGATAAAACGCCCCTTCCGGTCGGAAGGGGCGTTTATGTATGTTGGGAGGGGTCTGGGCTACAGGACCATCAGAAGCGTTCCCGCCCCTATCAGAACGCAGCCGAGCAGCGATTTAGGCGTGACCTGCTCATGCAGGAAAACGAAGGCAAGCACCAGCGTTATAACAACGCTCAGCTTGTCTATCGGTACGACCTTCGACGCCTCGCCTATCTGCAGCGCGCGATAATAGAAAAGCCATGACGCGCCGGTGGCAAGGCCGGACAGAATAAGAAACAGCCAGCTTTTTCTGCTTATCTCATCCAGACCGCTCTGTGCGTTGGTCAAAAACACCATGCCCCAGGCCATTATCACGACCACCACCGTTCTGATCGCCGTGGCGAGGTTTGAATTAACACCGTCAATACCGACCTTTGCCAGTATAGAGGTGAGCGCCGCGAACACGGCCGAAAGTATTGCAAACAGCATCCACATACGGTTTTACCTCCAAAAATTTTTCTGTGTCATCTGCGGTGTTTCTCATCCGCCGCGCTTTGTCACCGGCGCCGCCAGTTTGATATGAATTGAGACAATGGAGCCAATGTCATCCGCGCGAGGGAACAAAAATGATCTTTTTATTCTCACGAATCTGTTCAAGCCTGTAAATTCATATTTGTATAACTATCACATTTTAACTATTCTTCTCAACGTATTAGCGGTTCTGATTGTAATCATTTCACCAATGCCTGCGGTTGCTGTTTTTTTCCACCAGTTTGCCTTGGCATATTTTTTCCGGTCAAAAGACCAAAAAACAGTATGGGTCATAATAAGACAGATGTGTAGGAATGGCTTAAATAAAGGCTTTGTGGA
>CALZAG010000038.1 GCA_945613045.1 uncultured Clostridia bacterium
ATTATAATATACACGCAAGCACGCCTTATATCAAGCGCAAAAAATCAGCCGCAAAAAGCGGCTGATTTTTTATTTATTCAAATGCTCAGTAAATTACTCGTGCAAGCCTCTGACGGTCATGACTACCATACCGGCAAGATATGCTGCTCCGAAAACACCGATACCTGCTAACATTACTGTGCGCTCCTTTCAAATTAAGCAATGGGTTTATTTCTCTTTGCAATTACAGTATATATCTCCGAAAGAAAAAATCAACTGTTTTTTACAAATCTGAATATTCGCATTTATACAAATTGCACAAAAATTTGATTCTGCAGTTACGTTTTGTAAACTTGCAAAAATCATTTGCAGGATTTTTGCAGTTTGCACCCTTCGACATTTCATAATGCGTTTTTGCAGGCTCTCAGCGCTCTTTCCCCGCTTTTTTGCAGGATTATGTGCAGTGTATATGCAGTTTCAACTGAATTTTGATATTGCCGCATCAGTCGAATGCGATTGCCCGCCTTCAAATAATGCATTTTCCGCTTTTATTACGCAGACTGCACCTCCTTTTTTGGAAACACAAATGCCGCTTGTATTATTATCGTGTTAAAAATTTCGTATAATTGTCACATTCCTTATGTTGTCTTGCTGCTGCCGCGACGGTGCATCATAATACGTCCTGCAAATCTCTTTCTCAAATCATGCATGACGTAAAAAGCGCAGCAGTCCGAGTGGTTTCGGCTGCTGCGTATTAATGCAGGGCATACCAACGGCGGTTCACCCTATGTCTGTAAAAATAATTTCATCCGCTTTTATCAGTCTCAGCCGCCGGTTTGCCAGCTCTTCCACGCCTTCGCCGCTTTCCAGCGCCTGCGTTTTTTCCTCCAGCTCGATGTTTTCCAGCTGTGCCGCGGCGATCTCCGCCTGAAGCTGTGCTGTCTGCTCCATAGCGTCCTTCAAATCCTTCTGAATGCTTATCAGGCTCAGGATAGCATATACGGTCAGCGCCGTGAGCACCAGTCCCACCAGAGTCGATGTTCTCTTCATCCTGTACGTCCTTGCTCCTTTTTCTTGAATTTTTAACCATTGTATACCAAGCGCGGATATTTGAAAAGAGCTTTTTGACGACTTCTGAAAAGATTTTTATAATTTTTTTCAGCGGGCTGAGCGCAAGAGATACAATATGTGCAATTTTGTATAATACCGTCATAACAGGCGTGCTCAGCAGCAGCATATAGGACGCAAACCCGAGCACGGCAAAGGCCAGCATGAATATGTGCAGCGCGCCCTCGCCCATATCCATTCCCAGAGTGAACAGAGCCGCAAGACAGCACAGCCAGAACAGGGCGTCAAACAGCGCATCTGCCTTCAGGCATCTGCGGAGGATGCGGAAGACATCGTATACAAGCCCTATGCCTATGCCCACTGCCGCAGAGCAGACAAGCTGAAGAAGCTGATGGGATACATAAAGCTCCATTTATCCGAAAAGCTTCGACCAGAAGCCGCCCGACGCGGTTTTCTCCTCGTAGCTCAGATCGCTTATAAGCCCCTCTACCCGCAGCTCGCCCACCTCAAGATTTATCTTGCCTATGTGCAGGCCGCTTCCGCGCACGATCAGATTGCCCTGAGCCGTGTTCATGACAATTACCGTTTCGTCGAAGCTCTCAACGTCCTCCACGCCCGTCACTGAGAGCCTGCTCCGATCCTCGAGGCTCAGGTTATGGGGCTTTGCCGCCGTTTTTGGTTTTTCATCGTATGCCATAGTCTCGCTCCTTTGCTTTTTGTACAAGCATATGAAACCAAAATAAAAAAGATGTACAGAGGTACATCTTTTTTAGCATCATATTTTGCTTTCTCCCAGGACTGTGACCCCGTTTTCTTTCAGAAGCTGCGCGGTCACTCCGTCGCCGTGGATAAGGACGCCGCTGAAGGAGCCGTCATATATGGTCCCGCTGCCGCAGGACGGGCTGTTTTCCTTCAAAATGGCGATATCCGCTCCGAAGAGCCTGGCCAGATAAAGCGCGGCCTGCGCTCCGCGGGCAAACTCGGCCGTGACGTCGGTGCCGGTTTTTGAAAGCACCTTGTCCCCCACGCGCTCTGACGGTATGCGGGGCGTTGTCAGGCCGCCGTAGCACTCGGGGCACACAGGGATAAGCTCGTATTTTTCTTTAAGCTCCCTGAGCTTTTCGTCGGGCAGCTTATTGCTGCCGCCGTCGTACCTGCACTCAACCCCGAGCAGGCAGGCGGAAACTATCGCTTTTTTCTTCATCGTCTTCTGAGCCCCAGTACGGCGCCGCAGACGCCGCCTATAATATGCGTAAGCTGCGATACGTTATCGCTGAGCACCACGCCGTCTACTATCTCATTTCCGAGGTAGAGCACAAGCACAAGTATGAGCGTGATGGGTATGCATCCGTCGCGCATTCCGGCAAGGGAGGCCATCACTATCATCATGAATACTATGCCCGAGGCTCCCAGCAGCATCGTGCCGGGGAACAGGAACCAGTGTACCAATCCGGAGACAAGGGCCGTGATTATTATCGCGCTCAGCAGATTCCGGCTGCCGTACTTTTCCTCAAGACCGGGGCCCACCACCAGTATCATCATCATGTTGCCTATGTAGTGGCTGTAATCTGTGTGACCGAGGACATGGAGGATAAAGCGCGGGTAGGTCAGGATATCCGCAAGCGAGGAGTGCCACACGCTGAAAAGATACGTTGTCGTCCAGCCGTCGGTGACCTTGCCGAGAATGAGCGCCGCCAGCGAGATCAGCGCGAAGGTCAGGGTCACGGGGGCGTTGTACTGAAGTCTGAAAAGTCTTTTCATTTCAGATTCTCCAGCGCGGCCTCGTAATAGCCCTTTGTGCGCTCGTCAAAGCAGACCATGCGTACCCGCTCAAGCTCGGGATGCCCGGACAGATACCCGGCAATGGCGCCGATCGCGATCTCAGACGCCTTCTCAAGCGGAAAATGATACACACCCGTTGAAATGGACGGAAAGTCCACGGTCTTACATCCGTTTTCCGATGCAAGCGCAAGGCAATTGAGGTAGCATGACTTAAGAAGCTCCGCTTCGCCCTTGCTTCCTCCGTGCCATACGGGACCGGGTGTGTGGATAACGTATTTTGCCGGCAGCTTATAGCCCTTTGTTATCTTCGCCTCGCCGGTTTTGCAGCCGTTGAGGGTGCGGCACTCTGCCAGAAGCTCGGGGCCCGCCGCCCTGTGGATGGCTCCGTCAACTCCGCCGCCGCCCAGAAGCGAGCAGTTCGCGGCGTTAACGATAGCGTCGACAGCCTGCTTTGTAATGTCTCCCTGAATGATCTCGATCCTGTTTTTCATACGTCAAAGCCTCTCTATATCCTTTATGAGCCTGTCCACATCCTCTTCCCTGCTTGCCCAGCCGGTGCAGAAACGCACGACCGCGCCGTTTTCAAGCGGCTGCTGCACGGAAAAGGAATAGTTTTCGGACAGCTTCTCTATCTGTCTGTTCGTAAGTATCGGGAAAAGCTGGTTCGTCGGAGACGGGTAATAAAACTCTATACCCTTTGCCTCAAAGGCCTCTCTGAGCTTTTTTGCAAGGGCGACCTCACGCTGACCGACCCTGTAATACAGGCCGTCGGTGAAAAGAGCGTCAAACTGAAGCCCCAGAAGCCTGCCCTTGGCAAACATACCGCCGCGCTGCTTTATGAGATAGCGGAAGTCGGTTTTCAGCGTCTCGTTCATGATGACGACCGCCTCCCCGAAAAGCGCGCCGTGCTTCGTGCCGCCGATATAGAACACATCGCATAGCCTTGCCAGATCCGGCAGTTTGGGCGCTCCGTCAATGGCCATCGCGCAGGCAAGCCGCGCCCCGTCCGCAAACAGCAGCAGTCCAAGCTCCCGGCAGGCACCGGAGATAGCCTGAAGCTCCGCGAGGGAATACACCGTGCCTGTCTCCGTTGGCTGAGATATATACACCATTGCCGGCTGCACGATGTGTTCAAACGATTCATCCGCCCTGTGGCGCAGGACATATTCCCTGACCTGAGCGGCGCTTATCTTACCCTCAGGGGCGCTGAGAGCCAGCACCTTATGCCCCGTCGCCTCGATGGCGCCGGTCTCATGTGCGGCAATGTGCGCCGTCTCCGCCGCAAGCACGCCCTGATGCGGGCGCAGAGCGGCGGCTATCACAGTCATGTTGGCCTGTGTGCCGCCGACGAGAAAATGCACGTCGGCATTTTCATTTTCGCACTCAGCTTTGATCTTTTCGCGTGCTGCGGCGCAGTAGGGGTCGTTTCCGTATCCGGCGGTCTGCTCATAATTTGTTTCGTTCAGGCGGAGCATTATCTCCGGCAGAGCGCCCTCGAGATAGTCGCTTTCAAACCTAATCATGCTTTTCTGACCTCGACTCTGACCTTCTCGCCATCAGAGGAGAGCCTTATACGGGCGACGTTTTCGCCCCGGCGCTCGATTATCTTTTCCGCTATCGCGTCCTCCACATCCTTCTGGATGGTGCGGCGCAGATTTCTTGCACCGTAGGTGACGGAATAGCTCTTCTTGACAAGGTAGTCTATAAGGCTTTCATTCCAGCTCATAGCTATGCCGCGCTCGGCTATGGCGTCACGGGTCTCACCCAGCATGAGCTCTGCTATGCGGCGGAAATTATCCTCGCTGAGCTGGTTGAAGTACACTATCTCGTCGACGCGGTTTATAAACTCCGGACGCAGGAAATCGTTCAGCGCCTTGAGCGCGCGCTCCCTGCCCATGTCGTTCAGGCTGCCGCCGAAGCCGAGGGAGCCGCTCTTGGTATTGGAGCCGGCATTGGTGGTCATGATGATGACGGTGTTTTCGAAATTGACCGTCCTGCCCTGCGCGTCGGTTATTCTGCCGTCATCGAGTATCTGAAGCAGGATGTTCAGGACGTCGGGATGGGCCTTCTCGATCTCGTCGAAAAGCACGACGGAGTAGGGCTTGCGGCGTATCTTCTCGGTGAGCTGGCCGGCCTCGTCATATCCGACATAGCCCGGAGGAGAGCCGATGATGCGCGATACGCTGAATTTTTCCATGAATTCGGACATATCGAGCCTTATCAGCGACTCGGGAGAGTCGAACAGGTCGGCGGCCAGCCGTTTCACAAGCTCCGTTTTACCGACGCCGGTGCCGCCGACGAAGATAAAGCTCGTGGGCTTGCGCTTGGCCTTGAGGCCGACGCGGCTGCGCTTTATGGCTGAGCACACCGCATCCACGGCCTCATCCTGGCCTATGATGTGCTCGCGCAGACGCCCGCCGAGGTTTGCAAGGCGCTCGAACTCATCCTCTCTGATGGAGGACGCGGGTATTTTTGTCCACAGCTCTATTACGCGGGCAAGGTTCTCCTCGGTCAGCTCGGGGATGCCCTCAAGCTCAAGTGAGGCAAGCTCCTGCTCGCGCTGCATTTCCTTGCTTCGGAGCTCGGCTATGCGGGCATAGCGCTTATCGAGCAGCTCGTCGGTGAGCGTCTCGCCCGCGGGAGCGTCGGCGGACATGAGGTTTTCCCGCTCAAAGCGCAGGTCGTCAAGATCCTTCTGAAGCTCTGCGCGGCGGATGAATATCCTGCTTTTGAGGTTCACGTCTGAGCAGGCCTCGTCTATGAGGTCTATTGCCTTATCCGGCAGGAAGCGGTCTGTTATATACCGCTCGGACAGCCTGACGGCCTCGGCGCACATTTCGTCGGAGATCCTGACGCCGTGAAAGTCCTCGTAGTAGCGCTTGATGCCCTTTAGTATCTCAACGCTGTCATCTATCGAGGGCTCGTTGATGGTGACGGGCTGGAAGCGGCGCTCAAGGGCGGTGTCCTTTTCTATATGCTTGCGGTATTCGGTGAAGGTGGTCGCGCCGATGACCTGTATCTCACCGCGGGACAGGGCCGGCTTGAGGATATTTGCGGCGTTCATGCTGCCCTCGGCGTCGCCCGCGCCGACGATATTATGCACCTCGTCGATGACAAGGATGACATTGCCCTGCTTGCGTATCTCCTCGATAAGCCCCTTCATGCGGCTTTCAAACTGGCCTCTGAACTGAGTTCCCGCCACGAGCGCGGTCAGATCGAGCAGGTACACCTCTTTATCGCGGAGCTTATACGGTACCTGATCGAGCGCTATGCGCTGGGCAAGGCCCTCGGCCACGGCAGTCTTGCCGACGCCGGGTTCGCCGATGAGGCAGGGATTGTTCTTCTGGCGGCGGTTGAGGATCTGGATGACGCGCTCAAGCTCCTCCTCCCTGCCGACCATGTTGTCGAGCTTTCCGGCCCGGGCCCTGTCGGTGAGGTTTATGCAGTAGTTGTCAAGAAATTTTCTTTTCGGCTGCTTTCCGCCCTCCTTGGGCGGAGTGTTGGGCGCAGGCGAGCTGTCGGCGGGTACGTTTCCGCCGTTATTGCCGCCGAAAAGCCTGTTCAAAAACGGAAATGTCGCGGTTTTGCCGTCGTCGTCGGAGTCGTCGTCTCCGCCGCCGTTTTCAATGTCCATCAGGCTCTCAACGCCGCTGAGGGCGTTCATCATATCTCCGCTGAGGCTGTCGAGATCCTCATCGGAGATGCCCATCTTCTCCAGCATATCGTCAACGGGCTTTATGTGCAGCTCGCGGGCGCACTTCAGGCACAGCCCCTCGTTTTTCTGCTCATTGCCCTCAACTCTCGTTATAAATACTATTGCCACGTTCTTGCCGCAGCGGGAGCACATTTTTGCTTGCATCGTTTATCCCCCTTTTCAGATTGCCTTATCGAGCACGGAGCCAAACATCAGGAAAAATCTGCTGAACAGCCCATCGCTGAGAGTGGTCATGCCTATTATTATGCCGCAAAAGCTCAGCAGCCAGCACAGAAAAACGCAGTATATAAATCCCTGTGCAAAGCCCAGCGCCGCGCCGCCGTACAGGTCGATGTCGGCATTATCCTGAATTCTGAAGCTCAGATCAAAAAATTGTTTAATAAATGATATGAAGAGCATGATAAGTATAAACATAAGTATCATGCAGGAGGCGAAGGCGGCGGCGCCGCATATTGCCTCAGACGCGGCGTCCGTCGGAGACGTACCTCCGTCGTTGTATATTTCGGCGGCCATAGGCGAGAGCAGAGACGCGCGGGCCTTATCAAAGCCGAAGGCAAGCATACACCCGTTTGCATACTCTGCCATGAGCTCCGGCTCGGCGGCTATGGCCTCTTCCGCGCCGAGACCCTCTATCCCCATATTATCGAGCACCTTTTCCTCGTATTGTGAGTCGATATAGCCCGATACAAAGGGTCTTATTATATACGCCGCGCTGTCCGACATTCCGCTTGACAGCAGCATCGCCCCCGCGAGGGAAATTATCAGCGCCAGAAGGCTTATCCCCGCGTTAACCGCGCCGCGGCGAAATCCATGCCATGTACAGTAAAAGATTATTATAAGCAGGATTATTTCAATTGCAAATCTCATTTTTTATCTTTTTAATATTCAATTACGCGGGCATTGCCGCCGCCCACCGCGAGAATATCCCCCGCCTGCCTCAGAAACGCCGCCTCTGCGCCGGTCATATCCTCGGAAAAGGTCTCGCTGTAATCCGTGTCGTACAGGGTGACCCTGCTCTGGGTAAGGCACAGTATGCCGTCATCCCCGCAGTCGAGGCTTATAAGCTCTTCCCCCGGGCTTATCCTGCCGAACTCGGAGCCTCTGTTGTTGATAACAACGAGCTCACCCGCGCCGCCGGAGCTGTGTGCTCTTAACTCTATAACGAGCTTATCTCCCCACACGCGGAAGCTGCCGGGAAAGAGCTCTCCGAACTCATAGCCGCCCTTATCCCTGCCCTCGGTGTCGCAGTAATAAAGCCCGCTGCCGCCGATGCCGCAGATCGTTTTGTCCAGCCAGAAAACCTCCGAGAGCATCTCGGGAGCCGAGTATACGCCCTGCGTTTCTTCGCTGTCAAGAGCAAATATATGTATCTCTCCGCCGTTTTCGCCCGAGCACAGCACGGCAAGGTGATCACCGTCCGGCGATACCGCCGCGCCGACTGTCCTCCGGTCGGCCGAATACCACTTGTACACGGGGCGCTTTTCCTGTGAATACACCGTCACCGCGCCCTTGTAGCCCGGCTCCTCGGCACAGACCGCAAGAAAGCCTCCCTCGCTGAGCGACGCGCTTATGATGGTGTTTTCAAAGCTCAGCCGGCTTCCGTCACCGTACACTATAGCGCTGCCGCCGACGTCGTAGATAGCTGCGCCGGAGCCGTTTGAGCACACGGCGGGATGCGCCATATCTGCCCGGATATCAAAAACCGTCCCGCCCATGAGGTCAAAGCCTCTGACGCCGTTTCCGGCAGCGGAAATGAGCGTGTCCCCTGACATTGCAAAGCACTGTCTTGCGCCCGTTCCGCAGACAAAGCTCTCCGCCTTTTCAGGCTCAGCCCCGCCGCAGGCGCTAAGAAACAGGCTCATGCTCAGGAAGAATACCGCAAGCTTTTTCATTGTCAGTCCCTCATCATCATTTCGCCCGCTGGGCCGTCGTACCAGACCCGGTTTAAGTAAAGCCCCTGCGGCGGCATCGTCGGGCCGGTCAGCCTCCTGTCGCCTGTCTCAAGCAGGCGCGGGATATCCTCGGGCTCGAGCTTACCGTAGGCCGCGTACACCATCGTACCCACGATAGCGCGGCACATATTGTACAGAAATCCGTCGGCGCAGACGGACACGGTTATCATGTCCCCCTCCTTCTCGGCTCTGCACCAGTGTACGGTGCGCACGGTCGTCTTTGTCTCGGTGCCGAGCGAGCGGACGGCGGCAAAATCATGGGTGCCCTCGAACGCGGAGGCCGCGCGCCGCATAAGCTCCATGTCAAGGCTCTGCGGATAGAAGCAGGCCCGCTTTTCAAGAAACGGGTCGCGTATATTGCTGTTGTGGATCTTATATATATACTCCTTCTTTATGCATGACGATATGGCGTTGAAATCCTCGCCGGCCTCGACCGCGTCAATGACCGCGATATCCTCCGGCAGCCGCGAATTTGCTGCCAGCGGGAAGCGGTCGATGGGTATGCGGCAGTCGGTGCGGAAGTTTGCGCAGTAGCGCAGGGCGTGAACTCCCGCGTCTGTGCGCCCGCAGCCTGTGAGCTTAACGGGATGCTCGCAGATCTTCTCCAGAGCCTCCTGCACCGTTTGGCACACGGAAACGTCCGTTTTCTGGACCTGCCAGCCGTGATAACGGCTTCCGTCATATCTGATTTTCAGAGCGATGTTTCTCATAGTCCGAATTTCTTCATTACGAATATTGCCGCAAGGAACAGCACGCCCAGAAGCAGCGCGGCCATGTCGATGCCCTGCATACTGAGCTGCTTCATCCTCGTCCTGCCGCTTCCGCCGTGATAGCAGCGGCTTTCCATTGCAACGGCAAGCTCATCAGCACGGCGGAATGCCGACACGAACAGAGGCACGAGTATGGGCAGCAGAGCCTTTGCCCTCTGCGCGAGGCTGCCGGTCTCAAAATCCGCGCCTCTGGCCTTCTGAGCCGACATTATCTTATCCGTCTCCTCGATTAGAGTGGGGATAAAGCGCAGCGCCATACTCATCATCATCGCCATCTCGTGCACCGGCACCTTGATCTTCTTGAGCGGATTGAGCATTATCTCAAGTCCGTCCGTGAGAGCGATGGGGCTGGTAGTATAGGTGAGCATAAATGTCCCGACGATGAGCAGGATTATGCGTAGCGACATCATTGCCGCCTTGGCAAGTCCCTCCCAGGTGATTATCCAGCCTTCGATAATGGGAGTGCCGTCGGTGTAGAAAATATTCAGCAGCGCCGTCAGGATGATTATGATGATAAGCGGCTTGAGTCCCTTAAGAGCGGACTTGGGCTTTATATGGGACAGAGCCATGCACAGCGCCGTTATCAGAATGACGAAGCCATAGCTGTACCAGCCGGTGGAGTTAAACAGCCCCACAATATAGACGATGACGAGCAGCAGCTTTGTTCTCGGGTCAAGACGGTGGACAATGGTGTCGCCCGGGAAATACTGGCCGAGGGTTATATCCTTAAGCATTCCGCGCCCCTCCCTTCATTTCCAGGAGCGCATTCAATAGCTGCCCGTTCGTGTATATGGCGCGTCCGGTGTCGATGCCGAGCTTTTTAAGCTCCATCGCAAGCTCCGTCGGCGCGGGCACCGCAAGGCCGATGTCCCTGAGCTCCTCCGGTCGGGAGAATACCTCCTCGGGAGTGCCGTCAAAGCGTATCCCGCCCTTGTTGAAAACTATGAGCCTGTCGGCAATGCGGGCGACGTCGTCCATGCTGTGGCTCACGATGATGACCGTCGAGCCGGTATTTTTCCTGTAATCGCAGATATTCTGCAATATCTGCCGGCAGCCGGCGGGGTCGAGCCCCGCGGTAGGCTCGTCCAATATGAGGACGCCCGGGCGCATCGCCATAACTCCGGCTATTGCGACGCGGCGCTTCTGACCGCCGGACAGCTCCAGCGGGGAGCGCTCAAAGTGCTCCTCCGGCACGCCGACAAGGGCCGCCGCCTCGCGCACACGCTCGTCTATCTCCGCCTCGCTGAGCTTCATGTTCCTCGGCCCGAAGGAGATGTCCCGATAGACCGTCTCCTCAAAAAGCTGATACTCCGGATACTGGAACACCAGCCCTACCTTGAAGCGCACATCGCGGGAGCTTAGCTTCGTTGCGTTTATATCCTCGCCATCCACGGTGACAGTGCCGCTGCTTGGCTTTAAAAGCCCATTCAAATGCTG
>CALZAG010000039.1 GCA_945613045.1 uncultured Clostridia bacterium
GCCCGACCGGTGAGGCTGTACATTATCGCTTATGCACTCCCGTCCTGAATAGCATCGTAGGGGCGGCCATTGGCCGTCCGCCCGCCGAAAGGCGGGAAATAAAACGACGTTTGCCGGTATCACAGGTCGGGATTTCGCAAAAGCAACTATTTGAAGCTTTAAACCGAATTGCCCCTCCGGCGAGGAGCGGACGAGCGATGCTCGCCCCTACGGGTGCGGGATTGTTTGTTGCTCTGTCATATAGACAATGGTAATGTACGATTACCTACGCAGGATATAATCGGGCAACCGCAAAAACGACAACCGCCAATCTCAACGCGGATCGGCCGTGCGCCGAGCACTCAGTAGTTGAAGGTGTGCGGAAGGAGCTCCTTGAGGCGATAGCTGACATATCTGCCGTCGGCACGGCAGCACAGCACCTCCATCTCGCCGTCGTTGAACTCCGACAGGAACTGGCGGCATGAGCCGCAGGGCATGCAGTAGTTCTGGCTCTCGGCATATATGGCTATGCGAACGAATTTCCGGTATCCCTCGCTCACGGCCTTGACGCAGGCGGTGCGCTCGGCGCATATCGTGTCGCCCAAAGCGGCGTTTTCAACGTTGCAGCCCGTAAACACCTTTCCGCCCCTGCACTCGAGCGCCGCTCCCACGGCGAACTTCGAGTATGGCACATACGCCTTTCCGGAGGCTTCCCTCGCAATGCTCAGAAGTTCCTTGTCTGTCATCTCTCATCTCTCCTCAAATTTTAATCCTCTGCTTCATCCTTGGTGTCCGTCAGGGCCTTATCCACGTTTTCAAAGGTCACGGTCCAGTTCTGTATATTATAGAAGGGGTTATTCTCATTGACCTTGATGCCCTCTATAACGCCGCGGTGGGTTATCATCTGGTGCTTTTCGAAGCACAGCGGCACGAGGTAGGCTTTATTTATAATGTAGGCGCACATATTGTCGCAGGCGGTACGGCGGTTATCGTCATCGGCGGCAAGGTAGTCTGAGATAAGGCCCTCGAGCTTTTCGTCGCTTATGAGGCCGAAGTTGAGGTTTGCCGAGGTCATGAGCAGCTTGCTGGGGTCAAAATCGGAATTGAGGCGCACCTCGGCATAGTACATATCATAGTTCCCCGCGTTGATGAGGGCGCGGTAATGGTCCCAGTCCTGCTTGTTGACGGTGACCTTGATGCCGACAGACTTCATGTCCTCCGCGAATTTCTGCGCCGTGTTGACCTTTACGGTGCTGCCGCTGAATACGAGGAATTTGATGTCGATCTCCGTGAGCGTCTCTCCGTTTTTGATCTCGAGGTAGCCGTCCTCGTCATAGTCCTTTAGCCCCGCGTTGGAGAGTATCGTCTGCACCTGCTTCAGGTCGTATTTAAACTGCTTGGCATAGTTTTCGTTATACAGCTTGCTGGCGGGGTTTACCGGCAGGCACGCGGCCGCCGCGTAGCCGCCGAGCTGATCGACAAGATATTCTCTGTCAAAGGCGTAGTTCAGAGCAAAGCGCAGGTACTCGTAGGACAGAGCCGGGCTCATCGAGTTGAAGGCGATGTAGTGCATATTCGTCGTGTTGAAGCCGCGGATCTCATTTGCGTTGCCGTAGCCGAGATTCGTGTTCGCGCTGGGGTCGTTCATGACCACGTCGATGAGCGAATCCTCAAAGGCGGAGATGGTGTTGTCGACGCCGGCGTACTCTCTGAGGTATATCGTCTTCAGCGGCAGGGTCGCGGAATTGGGGTATTTGCTGAAGGCGTTGAGGGAGTTATAGTCGTCGGCATAGGTGTAGGGGCCGGAGCCTACGGGATATGTATTGTTGAAGCTGCCGTACTGGATGACGGGCACGGTCAGCAGCATGGGAAACTGCATATTCTTTTTTGCCAGGGTCACGACGAAGGTCTTTTCGTCCGTAGTCGAGCATCCGTAGACATAGGTAAAGCGTCCCTTGAAGCGGTCGGAGTTTATCGCGCACTGCATCGAATAGGAGACGTCCGTTGCCGTGAGCTGCTGTCCGTCATGGAAAACATGGCTCGTGTCCACGGTGAACACCCAGCGCTGACCGCCGTCGGTTGTCTCCCAGTCGGTTATTATGTTCGGGATGATCTCAAAGCTGTTGCTGACCTCGAGCATATTCTCATACACGAGGTTGCACACGAGCTGGTTGTTCGTGTTAGTTGCGATAAGGGGATTCATGCTGTACTTCTTATTGCAGTTTAGGGTAAACACATCGTCGGCGGCCGCGGTCTGACCCAGCTCCTTGCCGGCGCTTTTGCCCTCAACGTAATCGTCGTCCTTATCCGCGCTCTGACCGCAGGCGGCGAGGGACAGCAGCGTCAGCACCGCCAGCAGCATCGCCGTATATCTCTTTATTTTTCCTGACATGGATCCACTCCTCAAAGCATTATAGCCGCCGCCATGCTGCCGCGCACGCCGTCGGTCGCGCGGTGCGACCAGTATTTATCCGGCAGGCACATGGTACATTCATCGGAAACGTCGATGTTTTCCGCGCTCAGCCCGAGCTGCAAAAGTCTGCGGAGGTTGGCTCCGCGCAGGTCTACATGGGTCTTCCCGTTGGGCTTAAGATCAAAAAGTCCCTCCGTGTCGCCGCCGAGGTATCTTGATACCGCCTCGGGCACATCGTCATCGCACTCAAAGCAGCAGCGTCCGATGCTTGCGCCGACGGCGGCTGTTATGTTCTCCGGCTTTGCGCCCAGAGCCTGCATTTTCCCGACCGCGACGCCGAGGATATCCGCCACCGAGCTTTTCCAGCCGCAGTGCACCGCGGCTATGACCTGCGCGCGCTTATCGTGCAGCAGCACGGGCACGCAGTCGGCGATGTATATCATCAGCGGCAGCCCCTTTATGTTCGTCACAAGGCCGTCGGCGTCATAGCCGCGCTCTGTGCCGATGACATGGCGGTCGCTTTCGCTGACCACGCGCACCTCGGTGCCGTGGACCTGCCTTGTGACGGCGAAATCATCCGTGCCGCAGCCCATTATCTCGCCCGCAAGGCGGTAATTCTCGCGCAGGCAGTCGGGCTCGTCGCCCCTGTTTTCGCCGAGGTTCCATGACGAAAACACGCCGCTGCTCACGCCGCCGACGCGGGTCGTGAACATATGCCTTGCCTCTATCTTGCTGCTGGTCATATAAACGCAGCCGTTAAGTTCGTTTTCCTTAAACAAAGTGTACCTCGCTGTTTCTTCCGCTACTCATTCGTTCCTGCCGCAGCATTCCTTGTACTTGAGCCGTCTTGAGCCGTCGGCCTTCATTTTGCCGCAGGGGCAGGGGTCGTTGCGCCCGGGCTTGGGAGCCTTCTTGACGGGCTTTTTCTTGGGGGCCTCGCCGCCGACATTCGCGGCCATGTTCCTTGCTACGGCCTTGCGCTCGATGGTCTGCTCCTTGCGGACGCGGAAGGTGAAGATACGGCGCACAGTCTCCTCACGGATGCCGTTTATCATCGCCTCGAACATATCGAAGCCCTCGCGCTTATAGGCGTCGATAGGCTTTACGTTGCCGTAGCCGCGCAGGCCTATGCCGCGCTTGAGCTCGCTCATCGCGTCGATGTGATCCATCCAGTATTCGTCGACGACGCGGAGCATTATGACCCGCTCCAGCTCGCGCATAAGGGGAGTACCGTCCGGCCCGGGGCCGAGCTCTGCCTCGCGCTTATCATATACCTGCATTGCGATATCGTAAATGCGTTCGCTTATCTTATCGGCCTTCGCGCCGCCAAGCTCGTCGAACTTTATCGCGCCCTTGGGCAGGAAGAGCTTTTCAAAGGGCGCGACGACCTCGCTCAGGTGCTCCTGATTCTCGGGAGCGCCGCCGTGGAGGGCGTCGTTGACGGTGCCGGAGATGAACTCATACACCATCTTGTTTATATGCCCGCGCAGATCCTCGCCGTCGAGCACCTTGCGGCGCTCGTCGTAAATGATGTTGCGCTGCTGGTTCATCACGTCGTCGTACTCGAGCACGCTCTTACGGGTCTGGAAGTTGCGGCTCTCGACGGTTTTCTGCGCCTGCTCGATGGCGCCGGAGAGCATCTTATGGTCAAGCGGCGTATCCTCGTCCACGCCCAGAGTATCCATCATATTCGCCATGCGTTCGGAGCCGAACAGGCGCATCACGTCGTCGGACATGGCGATGAAGAAGCGGCTCTCGCCGGGGTCGCCCTGACGGCCGGAGCGGCCGCGGAGCTGATTGTCTATACGGCGGGATTCATGGCGCTCGGTGCCGAGGATGTACAGTCCGCCGACGGCTCTGACCTTCTCGGCCTCCTCGGAGCAGACCTTCCTGTGCTCCTCCATGCGCTCGCGGAACATGGCCCGCGCCTTGAGGATTTCCTCATCCCCGGTGTCGGCATAGCCGGTGGCCTCGGCAATGACCTCATCGCTGAAGCCCGCCTTGCGCAGGTCGTTCTTTGCAAGATATTCGGCGTTGCCGCCGAGCATGATATCCGTGCCTCGTCCGGCCATGTTGGTCGCGATGGTGACCGCGCCGAGCTTGCCTGCCTGAGCGACGATCTCCGCCTCCTTCTCATGATGCTTGGCGTTTAGGACGCTGTGCGCGATGCCGCGCGCCTTGAGAAGCTTCGACAGATACTCGCTCTTTTCGATCGAAATCGTGCCCACGAGCACGGGCTGGCCCTTTTCGTGGCAGGCGATTATCTGCTCAATGATGGCGCGGTTCTTGCCGGCCTCGGTCTTGTAAACAACGTCGGGCTGGTCGATCCTCGCGACGGGCTTATTCGTGGGTATCTCGACGATATCAAGCTTATAGATGGAGGCAAATTCCTCCTCCTCGGTCAGGGCGGTGCCCGTCATGCCGGAGAGCTTGTCGTAAAGTCTGAAATAGTTCTGGAAGGTTATCGTCGCGAGAGTCTTGTTCTCGCGCTGGACGTCGACGTGCTCCTTGGCCTCGATGGCCTGATGCAGTCCCTCGCTGTAGCGGCGGCCGAGCATGATGCGGCCGGTGAACTCATCGACGATGAGCACCTCTCCGTCCTTGACGACGTAGTCGATATCCCGCTTCATGATGCCGTGGGCGCGCAGCGCCTGATTTATGTGGTGGGTCAGGGTCGAGTTTTCAATGTCGGAATAGTTTTCAAGGCCGAAGGCGCGCTCCGCCTTCGAGATGCCGCGCGCCGTCAGGGTGGCGGAACGGGCCTTTTCGTCGACGATGTAATCGGCGTCGATATTCTCGTCCTCTTCCTCCTTGGAGTCGGTGCTGGCGTAGACCTTTTTGGTCAGGCGGGAGACGAAGTCGTTGGCCTGACGGTACAGGTCGGTGCTCTCGTCGCCCTGTCCGGAAATGATAAGGGGCGTTCTCGCCTCGTCGATGAGGATGGAGTCGACCTCGTCGACGATGGCAAAGACGTGGCCGCGCTGTACGCAGGCTTCCTTGTATATCGCCATATTGTCGCGCAGGTAGTCAAAGCCCATCTCGTTGTTGGTGCCGTAGGTGATGTCGGCGGCGTAGGCCTTCTTGCGTTCCTCGTTCGTGAGCCCGTGGACGATAAGCCCGACCTCAAGCCCCATGAAGCGGTGCACCTTGCCCATCCACTCGCTGTCGCGCCGGGCAAGATAGTCGTTGACGGTCACGACGTGGACGCCCTCGCCGGTGAGCGCGTTTAAGTATGACGGCAGCACCGCCACGAGGGTCTTGCCTTCGCCGGTCTTCATCTCGGCGATGCGCCCCTGATGAAGCACGACGCCGCCTATGAGCTGCACCCGGAAAGGCTTCATGCCCAGCACGCGCCACGAGGCCTCCCTTACGGCGGCAAACGCCTCCGGCAGCAGGGAGTCGAGATCCTCGCCGCCGTTATAGCGCTCTTTGAATTCCTTTGTTTTAGCCCTCAGTTCATCGTTTGAGAGGGCCTGCATCTGAGGCTCGAGCGCCTCGATCCTGTCCACGATTGGGTATATTTTTTTAAGCTCATGGTCTGTATGACTGCCGAATAATTTGCTGAAAAAACCCATGTCTGTCGCCTTTCAATTGTTTTCATCTGTAAAGATAGCTTTACAGATTGCATTCTAACACAAAATTATGAATAAAAAAAGTCCTCGCGGCACGCATTTTACGGCTTTTCATGTCGGATACCTCAGTATTTTTCTCATTGGAAAAAACAAACTGTATTTTTTTGAAATACTGTGCTATAATTATGTTTCAATTTCATCACGAAAGAGGAACAGGTCTTGGACTTTAAAAAGATATCTCTTGAGGATTTAGACAGAATAAAGCCCTTTCTCAAAGCGCAGTACCGCTCATGCGACTACTCGGTGCTGGGCGTTTTCATGTGGGCGGAGCTCTTCGGCTATGAATACTGCGTCGAGGACGGCGTCCTGTTCATGCGGGAAAAACCAAAATACCCCGACGCGGAATATGACTATCTCCTGCCGCTGAGCTTTGAGCACAGCCTTTCCGACTGCGTGAGCAGGCTCATTGCGCGCACGGGCGGCGCTCTCACGATGAGCCTTATTCCCGAGCCCGCGCTCGATGAGCTGAGGCAGAGCTTCGGTTTTGACGCCGAGGAAGTGCGGAGCATAGCCGATTATATGTACAAGGCTGAGGATCTTGCGTTTCTCGCAGGCAAAAAATACAGCAAAAAGCGCAATCTTATCCACCAGTTTGAAAACCTCTATCCCGACTATCGCCTTGAGCCAATAACGCCGGAAAACGCGGCCGGGATCGCCGGATGCTGCCATAAGGACTGGTCGGACAGCCACCTTTCCGAGCTTGCGCAATATGAAAACGAACACACCCGCGAGGTGCTTGAGGATTTCGCCGCCTATGGCTGCACGGGCTACGCGCTGTACGCGGGAGACGAGATCGCGGCCTTCTGCATAGGCGAGGTCCTGGGCGATACGCTCATCGTCCACATTGAAAAGGCAAGGCGCGAGTTCAAGGGCGCGTTCCAGATGATAAACAGGCTGTTCGCCGAGACCGAGCTCAGTAAGTACGGCATTAAATACATCAACCGCGAGGACGACGTCGGCGACGACGGCCTGAGACAGGCTAAAATGTCATATTTCCCCGAATTTCTGCTGAACAAATACAGACTGTCTGATTTCAGCATCCTCAAAAAATAAGCCATCCCCCTGCACTTTAAGAGAAAGTGCAGGGGGATGAATTCTTTTTTATTTTACGACGACGTTTTCCTCGCCGAGCATCTCCTTAAGCTCGGCCACGAGCGCATCATGTATGACGCAGCTTGCGCCGATGCGCTTTTTCTCCTTCTCGCAGTAGATGACCATCTGCTGCCTCCCGGGGAACATGGTGAGAATGAGCTCGATGCGCTTGAGCGCGGGCGAGTCGCCGCTCGGGAGTCTGACCCAGAGCCTTGCCCCCTCCCCGGCCGGCCTCGGCGGGGACTGCCGCTCCGGCTCCGCCCTCATGCTGCCCAGATCGCTTATGGGGCGTATGGTGTCGGCCATGAGCTGGGGCTCCTTTTCGTCGCGCAGGGATATCCTGCCCTTGACTATTATCGGCGCGTTGTCCTTGACAAAGCCGCCGCCCGTGTCCAGCGCGCGCTGGAAGGCGATGAGCTCCATCGCGCCGCTGTCGTCCTCGAGGTTAATATAGCTCATGAGGGTGCCTGACTTGGTGGGGCGCGTCCTGCTCGACTGAACTATCCCCGCCACGGTGACGATCTGCCCGTCGGAGTAGGTCTTTGCCCCCTCCTCGGAACTGAAATCGCTCATGATGGCGCCTATGGGCACGATGCCCGCACGGCGCACCGCCTCGCGGTATTCGTCCATGGGGTGACCGCTCAGGTAAAGTCCCGTCGTCTCCTTTTCCATCGCCATGAGCTCGGCGCTGGAAAATTCCTCGACCTCGGGTATCTTTATCCGTATGGCGGCGGACTCGGCAAAGTCCGGCTCGCCGAAGAGGTTGAGCTGGCCGTCGATGTTGCTGCGGCTCTCCTGCTGGATGCCGTCGATCATCACTCCGGCGACCTGGAGCAGGGCCTTGCGCTTATAGCCCATGCTGTCGAACGCGCCGGCGCGGATGAGGTTTTCCACGGCGCGGCGGTTGAGGTCGCGGCCGGCCATGCGGCGGCAGAAGTCCTCAAGACTGCGGAAGGGGCCGTCCTCGGCGCGGCGGGCGATCAGCTCGTTTATAAAGCCGCGGCCAATGCTTTTTATCGCTACAAGACCGAAGCGGATGTTCTTTCCCACGACGGAGAAATCCGCGGCCGATTCGTTCACGTCCGGCGGCAGCAGCTTTATGCCCATGTCCCGGCATTCGGCGATGTACTCTGCGATCTTGAGGCTGTTATCGAGCACCGAGGACAGCAGCGCCGCCATGTACTGCTGCGGGTAGCGGCGCTTCATGTACGCAGTCCGATAGGACACGATGGCGTAGCTGACCGCGTGCGCCTTGTTGAAGGCATAGCTTGCAAAGTCGAGTATCTCGTCGTAGATGCTGTTGGCGACGTCCTCGGGTATGCCGCGCTTTACCGCGCCGTCGATGCCGCGGCTTTCGTCGCCGTGGACGAAGGCAACCCGCTCGGCGTCGATGACCTTGTGCTTTTTCTTGGACATGGCGCGGCGTATCATATCCGCCTGACCCAGCGAGAAGCCGGCAAGGCGGCGGAAGATCTCGATGACCTGCTCCTGATAGACGATACAGCCGTAGGTGACCTCGAGTATAGGCTTTAAAAGCCCGTGCTTGTAGCTGATTTTGTCGGGGTTTCCGGAGCACTCGATGAATTTGGGTATGCTGTCCATGGGGCCCGGGCGGTAGAGGGCTATGACGGCGGTGATATCCTCTATGCTCTTCGGCTTGAGGCCGGTGCACACGGCGGTCATGCCGGTGCTTTCAAGCTGGAACACGCCGCTTGTCTTTCCGGCGGAGATCATATCGAACACCGCCTTGTCCCCGTCGGGGATCTTTTCGACCTCGAAATCGGGCTCGGTCTCGCGCACCATCTTGGCAGCGTCCTCGAGCACCGTGAGGTTTCGCAGGCCGAGGAAGTCCATCTTCAGCAGCCCCAGCTCCTCAAGGGTCGTCATCTGATACTGCGTGACGACGGATTCATCGTTTTTCGACAGCGGCACATATTCATAGACCGGCCTGTCGGTTATCACGACGCCCGCCGCGTGCATACTCGCGTGGCGGGGCATACCCTCGAGCGCCTCGGCGACGTCTATTAGCCGGTGCAGCGTCTCGTCGGTCTCGTACATATCCCGAAGCGGCTTTGACAGCTTCAGAGCCTCTTTTATCGTCATGTTGAGCGCCGCGGGTATGTTTTTGGCGACGGCGTCGGTCTCGGCGTAGCTCACATCGAGCACGCGGCCAGCGTCTCGGATGGCCGCCCGGGCGGCCATGGTGCCGAAGGTGACTATCTGCGCGACGTGGTCGCGGCCGTACTTGCGGTTGACGTAGTCGATGACCTCGCCGCGGCGGTTGACGCAGAAGTCGATGTCGATATCGGGCATGCTAACGCGCTCGGGGTTGAGAAAGCGCTCGAAATAAAGGCTGTATTTTATAGGGTCGACGTCGGTTATGCCCAGCGTGTATGAAACGACGCTGCCCGCGGCGGAGCCTCTGCCCGGGCCGACGGGTATTTTCTGCGACTTTGCGTAGCGTATGAAGTCCGAGACGATGAGAAAATAGTCCACAAAGCCCATTTTGTTTATCATCTCAAGCTCGTAGTCGAGCTGGCTTTTGACCGTGCCGTCGTCATCGGGATAGCGCTCGGCAAGCCCCTTCACGCAGAGCTTGCGCAGATACTCAAAGCTGTCGCTCTCGCCCTCGGGCAGACGAAAGCGCGGCAGCTTGTAGTGGCCGAACTCAAAGTCGTAACTGCACATATCCGCGATCTTCGCCGTATTGTCTGCGGCCTCGGGATACTCAGGGAACAGCGCGCGCATCTGCGCCTCGTCCTTGACGTAAAACTCATCGGTCTCAAACTTCATGCGGGCCGGGTCGGATACCGATTTCTGCATCTGTACGCACATGAGCACGTCCTGATAATACGCGTCCTTTTTCTCAAGGTAGTGCGCGTCGTTGGTAAGCGCAAGGGGTATGCCGGTTTCGCGGTGGAGCCTCAGCAGCCCCTCGGCGGCGCGGTGCTCGATCTCAAGGCCGTGATCCTGGATCTCAAGATAAAAGCCCTCCGGCCCGAAAAGCTCGTGAAGCTCAAGGGCTTTTTTCTTAGCGCCCTCGTAGTTTCCCGAAGTCAGCATCCTCGGTATCGCTCCGGCGGCGCAGCCGGAAAGGCAGACAAGCCCCGCCGCGTGCTCATGCAGCAGCTCCCAGTCGATGCGCGGCTTTATATAGAAGCCCTCGGTGAAGGCCGAGGACACGAGATAGCACAGGTTCTTATAGCCCTCCTCGTTTCTGCACAGAAGGATGAGGTGGGTGTATTCCGAGTCGATGCCGTGCTCCTTGCAGAAGCGCTCACGCGGCGCGACATAGACCTCGCAGCCGATAATGGGCTTTATCCCCTCGGCGCAGCAGGCCTTGTAAAACGCGACGGCGCCGTACATAACGCCGTGGTCGGTTATCGCGACGGCGCTCTGCCCCAGCTCCTTTACGCGCTTTACCAGCCCCTCGATGCGGCAGGCGCCGTCGAGCAGCGAATACTCGGTATGAACATGAAGATGCACAAAGCTCATTTTTTCCCTTTCGTTGCAACGCTTCATATAATCTTTATTCCCGGTGCCCGACCGGCGACATTTGAAGCAATCG
>CALZAG010000040.1 GCA_945613045.1 uncultured Clostridia bacterium
CATCGCTGAAGCTCCTGGCCTTCTTCACGTCGTGCATGACCTCCTGACGGGCGGGAGCGTCGAAGCAGTCGGCGGACAGGGCGAGGTTTTCCTTGTCAAGCTCGATAAAGTCGCGGCGGTTGCGGCCGATGGTAAGATCGGTGCCGGGCTGCACATAGCGGTGCAGCGATATTGCGCCCTCGCGGCCTGCTGCTATCGCGTCGATGGCAAACTTCGGGCCGGTGTACACATCGCCGCCGACGAAGATGTCGGGCTCAGCGGTCTGAAGGGTGAGTGCGTCGGCCTCCGCGGTATCCTTCCTGCCCTTGACCATCGCGCCGGTGTCAAGTCCGCCCCAATCTATCGTCTGTCCGATAGCGCCGATAACGGAGTCGAGCTCTATCGTCTCGAACCTGCCGGTGCCGACGGGCTTTCTGCGGCCCTTTTCGTCGGGCTCGCCGAGCTCCATGATCTCGACCTTGAGAGCCGTGACCTTGCCGTCCTCGCCCACGATCTCAGCAGGTGCGTTCAGGCAGCGGAGCTTCACGCCCTCGGCCAGTGCCTCGGCAAGCTCCTCCTTATCCGCGGGCATCTCGGCCTCAGAGCGGCGGTAGATTATGTAAGTCTCCTCGGCGCCGAGGCGGACCGCGGTACGGCACACGTCCATCGCGACATTGCCGCCGCCTATGACGGCGCATCTTTTGCCGATAACGGGCTTGCTGCCGAGGTTTACCTCGCGCAGGAACTCAACACCGCCGTAAACGCCCTGGAGCTCCTCGCCGACTATGCCGAGCTTTGCACTCTTCTGCGCGCCGATGGCCACGAAGAAGCCCTTGTAGCCCTCGTCGCGAAGCTGCTGGATGGTGACGTCCTTACCGACCTCAACGCCGCATTTGAACTCAACGCCCATGGCCCTGAGCACGTCGATCTCGGCGTTTATAACGTCCTTCTCAAGACGGAAGGAGGGGATGCCCATGGTGAGCATACCGCCGGGAACGGCGTTTTTATCGAACACGGTGACATTGCTGTAGCCCATTTCCGCAAGGAAGAAGGCGCAGCTCATGCCGGCGGGGCCCGCGCCGATGACGGCGATCTTCTCCTCGAAGAAGCCCTCGTACTTGGGCTTTACCACGGGCGGGATATAGCGGGTCTCGGCGTCCAGATCGCGCTTTGCGACGAACTTCTTGACCTCGTCGATCGCAACTGCGCGGTCGATGCTGCCTCTCGTGCAGGCGTCCTCGCAACGGCGGTTGCATATGGCGCCGCAGACCGCGGGGAAGGGATTTGCCTTCTTTATGAGCGCCAGAGCCTCGGTATAGCGGCCCTGAGCTGCCATCTTCAGGTAGCCCTGAACGGCGATATGAGCCGGACACGCGGTCTTGCAGGGGGAGGTGCCGGTTTCGTAGCAGTTGATGCGGTTATTATCGCGGTAGTTGAAGTCAAACTTCTCGGGGCCCCAGTGATTGTCATCGGGCAGCTCATGCCTGGGATACTCAACGGGGCCGTCCTTGGTGCAGAGCTTCTGGCCGAGCTTGACGGCGCCCGCGGGGCAGTATTCAACACAGCGGCCGCAGGCCACGCAGTCGGAGGCGGTAACTCTCGCGACGTATGCCGAGCGCGACATATTGGGCGTGTTGAAAAGCTGGGAGGTGCGCAGTGCGTTGCAGATATTGACGTTGCAGTTGCAGATGCCGAGTATCTTGTTCTCGCCGTCGATATTGGTTATCTGATGGACATATCCGTTATCCTCGGCCTTCTTGAGGATATCCAGCGCTTCCTCATAGCTTATGTAGCGGCCGCCCTTCTGGGTCTCGACTATGTACTCTGCCATGTCGCCGACGGCTATGCACCAATCCTCCGGATCGTCGCCGCAGCCCTCGCCCAGTATGGATCTGCCCATACGGCAGGAGCAGGGGCTTGCCGCGTACTTATCATATTTATTCAGCCAATGGGAAATATGCTCTATATCCAGCGACTGCTGTTCGGCGGGTATGGCCTTCTCGACAGGAACCACGTGCATACCTATGCCCGCTCCGCCGGGAGGCACCCTTTTGGTCACCTTTACAAGAGGCAGAATGGTCATGCGCTCGAAAAATCTTGCGGTCTCGGGATATTTGTGAAGGCGGTCCCAGCCCATGTTGGAATACTCCGCGCTTCCGACGACGAATATCGGCAGAACGTACTGAAGCTCCTTTTCGGGATTTTCCCTGTTGTACTCAAGAACGCCCTCATAAAGCAGCGCGTCGAGAAGCTCCCTGAGCTTTTTCTCCGAATGCTCAGGGTTCATTTCCTTAAGCTGCGCGAAAGAATAAGGCTTGCGTATCTTCATTTTGAGGGCAACGTCCGCCATCTCGTCGGTCACGCGCCTGTCAAGACCGTAATACTCCGGATCGCCGGGCTGTACCTTGCCTATGCGGTCGGTTATCTTCTGAGCAAGATCCAGAATTTTTTGTCTCGCAGGACCCTCGACCGGCTCATTGTAAATATCAAGGTTGTCGGTTATGTTTTTTCCTGACATTTTTGCTCCTCCCTAAATCAAAAAGCATTGCGGATATCCGTCCTGTGTTCCGTCACGGTGCCCTGCCGTCTTATCAGCGGCAAAATGTATTGACAATCCGCAATCAGTGTAATAAAATTGGTCTATCCGTTGTGTTAATGTTAAAACATTTGTGGTCGTTTTGTCAATAATGTACTATTATTTATTGCAATATTTGTGCTTATTGCTCAGAAAATCTCCCCTGTAACTGTTGAAAAGCGATAGGCTCTCAGTTGTTTGGTTTTGGTCGCACCAATTTGCACGGAGGCTCTTTGTGGAAAATTTTGAAAAGCTGTCGGCTCCGACCCTGAAGGAGCTTTTTATAAACAAAATGGCGGAGCTCATTCTCTCCGGAAGGCTCAAGGTCGGCGAAAGGCTGCCGCCTGAGCGCTCCCTTGCCGAGCAGATGGGCATCGGCAAGACCGTCGTTCACAGCGGGCTTCAGGAGCTTGCCCGAATGGGCTTTGTGACCATCAAGCCCCAGAGCGGCGTTTATATAGCAGATTACATGGTCACCGGCAATCTTGAGACCTTCAACGCCGTTGCAAAATACAGCGGCTATAACATCAGCCCCGAGATAATCCGCGGTATGTATGATATGCGCTACGCCATGGAAGGGCTCGCAATGGAGCGCTTCGCCCGTCAGCACACCGCGGAGGATATAAAAACGCTCCGTGAGATGATAGTCGGCATATGCAATTACGTCGCGTCAGAGGACATGAACTATACCGGGCTTGCCGAGCGCTTTTTCGATTTTCACCACATGCTCTCGCTCCTGAGCCGGAGCGCGATAATACCCCTCACTTTCAACGCGGTCAAGGACGTCAGCATCGTGCTGTGGGAAAAATACCTGCGGTCACACAGCCCGGGTAAAGCTATAGACAGGCTCACCTACTTTGTCGACTGTTTCGAAGCCGGCGACGGCGAGGCCGCCTGCCTTGAGCTCAAAAACGGGCTCGATGAGCAGTTTGACAGAATGTTCAACAAGCAGCAAACAGTTTTACAATAAATATTGAAGGGAGAACAAAAATGGCACAACTCAGACCCAAGATCGTCAAGCTTGCCAGGATCATAGGCAGTGTGACCGGCATAATGACGAAGATCGACGAGAACGCACCGGAATACTACAGTCTGGTGAACATCGTCAGCGACGACGAGGCCGATATCGCCATCGCCGCCGGACTGCGCAAGGAGCGCACAGCGGGCTGGCTCGCGAAAAAGGTCGGCAAGACCGTGGAGGAGATCCAGCCGCTGCTGGATAATCTCGTTTACTACGGCGTTTTCCGCCGCACCTACAGCGCCGAGGCCGGTCAGGACGTCTACTATATGCAGATCTACGCCCCCGGCATCCTTGAGATGATGGTGAATAACGTGGAGCTTGCCGCCGCGCACCCCGAGGTAAACCGCGCATTTGAGGAATACACCAGAAATCTGGCGGCGACCATGGGCTCCTTTATTCCGGACGGCTACGGGCTCATGCGTGTTATCCCCGTTCAGAGCGCCGTGGAGGATAACCCCGACACAGCCGAATTTGAAAAGCTCTCCTACTATCTGGATAAGTACGACAAGTTCTCCGTGGCTCCCTGCTCCTGCCGAGCCTCACGCACCGCGATAGGCGACGGCTGCGGACATCTGGACGAGGATATGTGCATCCAGATGGGTAAGGGCGCGGAGCACTACATCCGCAGCGGACGCGCAAGGGAGATCACCAAGCAGGAGGCTCTCGAGATAATCAAGCGCGCCGAGGATAACGGTCTTATGCATGATATCCCCAACATCGAAGAGGCCGGCGACAGCGCCGCTATCTGCAACTGCTGCGCCTGCGCCTGCTTCGGTCTGCGCGTCGGCCTTATGTTCGGCGCGAGGGACGCGATTCGTTCGAACTTCGTGGCCGAGGTCGACGAGGCGAAGTGCGTCGCCTGTGCTCAGTGCGTCGAGGTATGTCCCGGCAACGCGCTCAGGCTCGGCCAGAAGCTGTGTTCCACGGATGATCTGTCCGTCGCTCCTGATTACAAGAAGATATCCGAAGTCATTATCCCAACAAAGGCAGTCTGGAACGTCGATTACCGCGAAAACCGCGAGGACGTCATGCCCACCGGCACCGCGCCCTGCAAGACGGCCTGCCCCGCACACATACCCGTTCAGGGCTATCTGAAGCTGGCAGCTCAGGGTCGCTACACCGAGGCTCTTGAGCTAATAAAGACAGAGAACCCCTTCCCCGCCGTATGCGGCCGAATCTGCAACAAGCGCTGCGAGGCCGAATGCACCCGCGCAAGCGTTGACGAGGCTGTCGCCATTGACGAGGTCAAGCGCTTTATCGCCGACCACGACCTGAACGAAAAGACCCGCTACGTTCCCAAGATGGTAAACCAGACCGGCCGCCCCTACACCCAGAAGATCGCCGTCATAGGCGCGGGCCCCGCCGGCATGAGCTGCGCATACTATCTTGCGCACAAGGGTTACCCTGTCACCGTTTTCGATAAAAACCCCGTCCCCGGCGGCATGCTCACGCTTGGTATCCCCTCCTTCCGCCTTGAAAAGGACGTCCTGAACGCCGAGATCGACATTCTTCGTGAGATGGGCGTTGAATTCAAGTGCGGCGTCGAGGTCGGCAAAGACGTTACCATACAGCAGCTCCGAGAGGAGGGCTATAAGGGCTTCTATCTGGCTATCGGCGCTCAGAAGTCCGCTCCGCTCGGCATTTCGGGCGAGGAGCTCGAGGGCGTGTTCGGCGGCGTTGACTTCCTGCGTGAGGTAAACCTCGGCAACAAGCCCAAGATCGGTAAAAAATGCGCCGTTATCGGCGGCGGCAACGTTGCGATGGACGTATGCCGCAGCGCCGTCCGCCTTGGCGCGAAGGACACCTACATAATCTACCGCCGCTCCGAGGCCGAGATGCCCGCAGACCCCGAGGAGGTCAAGGAGGCAATGGCCGAGGGCGTCAAGTTCCGCTTCCTGAGCGCTCCCGTCGAGATCGAAGGTGCAGACGGCAAGGTCACTGGGCTCAAGGTCGAGCTCGTGGAGCTTGGCGAGCCCGATGAGAAGGGCCGCCGCAAGCCCGTCGGCACCGGCAAATTCGAAATTATCAAGGTCGACAGCGTCATCGGCGCCATAGGTCAGGTCGTCGATTGGGGCGGGCTCGACGTCGGCAAGCTCGAGATCACAAAGAAGGGCCTTGCCGTGGCCGACAGCCTCACCTATCAGACCGCCGAGCCCGACATCTTCGTCGGCGGCGACTGCTATACCGGCCCGAAGTTTGCTATCGACGCGATAGCTGCCGGCAAGGAGGGCGCCATCTCCCTGCACCGCGCCGTACATGAGGGCCAGACGCTCACAATGGGCCGCGACCGCAGGATCTACAAGGCTCTGAATAAGGAGCACACGCTTTTAGACGTCAGCAGCTTCGATCATGAGCACCGTCAGGTCCCCGGATACAACGAGACCAAGTCCAAGACCTTCTCCGACGCCCGCGTTACCTTCACAGAGGAACAGGTACGCAAGGAGACAGCCCGCTGCCTCGGCTGCGGCGCAACCAAGGTCGACGAATACCTGTGCATCGGCTGCGGTTTGTGCACCACCAAGTGCAAGTTTGACGCCATCAAGCTTAAAAAGGTGCGCAATATCCACGCCGGCACCTTCGAGACCATGCCCATCAAGGTCGCGGAGGGTCTCGTCAAGCGCACCGGCGGCATCATCAAGAAGGCTGTCACAAAGTAATGCACGAGCTTGGTATCTGTGACGCGCTGCTTAAAATGGTCGATAAGGCGGTGAAAGAGGAAGGCTGCGAGGGCGTCAGCAGCATCACCGTCGAGGTGGGTATGCTTTCGGGCGTTATTCCGCATTTCCTCAGTGACTGCTGGGAGGCCGTCATCGACGGCACCCCCTATGCGCAGACCGAGATGATCGTGGAGACCCTGCCGGGCATCGCCCGCTGCCTTGACTGCGGCAGTGAGTTTGAGGCGGACGTCGAGAAGCTCGTCTGCCCCGAATGCGGCGGCAAAAAGCTGACTCCCGTCACCGGCCGCGACCTCACGCTGAAAGAAATAGCGGCGTATTAAAGCCAGAGGCATGGCAAAAATCAGCAAAACAAAGTATGAAAATCCCCGCCTGTTTTGGGCGGGGATTTTTGTCTGCAAGCTGCTCTCCGTATTATTTTTTGACTTCAGTTCGGGATTTTGAATAATAAAACACTGCTCCGATCCCGAGTCCGAGAACGGAAATGATCACTCCGGCAAAAAGCATAATGAAATCAGGCATCCTGAAGATGCCGTTTGAGACCATGTTTGCAGCTTTGAAGGTCGCATAATCGGCGAGCATATACATCAGGCCGAAGGCAGCAGCAGAAAGCCACTTCCATTTACCCCAAAAATTATTTCTGCCGATGAGCAGCGAAAGTACGAAAGTTGTGACCGGGAGCAGTAGCCATAAAAACATAAGACTGTAGCCCAGTGCGCCGGCCGGGTCCATGAAAAGCCAGAATACGATCAGCGAGACAGCCCATATTACGAGGTAAGTCATGATCAAAACAAGCTTGGAGAGCTTATTCCTGCTTTTTACCACATTTGTGCTTTCTTCCAGATAATCCAAGTAGTCAGACACAGGCTTTTCCTCCTTCAGCAGGCGGTCAAGACTGATATCATACAGGTCGCTCATTTTGACAACGCTCACGATATCGGGATATGTTTTTTCATTCTCCCAGTTTGATATCGTCTGCCTGCTCACACCGAGAGTTTCTGCTGCCTGTTCTTGTGTGAGATTTGCTTTTATCCGCGCATTTTTGATCTTTACACCTATATCCATCAGTCCGCCTCCTGATTTCTGCTTACATCATAAGCCTTAGAAAAGACCGTGTCTATCAAATAACGTTGACTTAGGCATTTTTCCATGTAAAAATGCTTTTACATCAGAATCCCGCAGAAAACATATCGCTGAGATACGGCGTTGTCTATGGAGGATAACAGTAAGCCTCGCCTATCTGCCGCCTGAATTCGGGGCATAACGGATACGGCTTATTTACGTCGCGTCTTCATATACGGATCATCTGTTTTTATTTTCTTTTTATAATCGTTCTCTTATGTCCGCAGACGGTGCAGTACACGCCGCCCTCGTCGTAAAAATGGCGTCCGGCTTCAATGTGCTGCTTCATGTTTATAAAGCGCACCCGCTCCTGCTTCGTGAGCTTTTCCTTAAAGCTGCGGTTGGAGTAATCCTTTGCAACAATGATCGATACATTTAAGAAGATCACTCCGAATATCAGGAACACCACCTCCGCTACCCAGAGAACGCCCGCAGCCGCCTCGCCAATCACCGGTCCGTTTATAAACGGTCTGAAATAGACGGCGCAGCCGAAGGCTATCAGAGTCAGGACAACGTACAGATAAAACTGCGGCCAGAGCGTCGGCGGCAGCTTGCCGCAGTGAGGGCATATCCTCATTTTGTCGGGTATCAGATTTTTGCAGCTCTCGCACTCTCTCATATCGCAGTTCCTCCTGACAGGTATCAATGGTTTCATCTGATTATACCATTTTCGATGGATTTTTCAATAGCCGGCAGGCAAAAAGCAGCCCTCAAACGAGGGCTGCTCTTGCGGGTGTTGTGTATTTTTGCGGGCATCAGCCGAAGAAAGTGAGTACCTGAGCGTACAGAACGAAGGCCATGCCGATGGGGGTGATGAACTTGTAGCAGATATCGAAGAAGGTCTTGCCCCAGAACTTGTGTCCGGAGACTTCGCACTCCTCAACCACCATATCAAGCTTCCAGATCCAGCCTATCATAAAGGTCATTACCATTGCGCCGAGCGGCATCATTATGCCCTCTGACAGCATATCGTAGAAGTCAAGCCAGTCGCAGTTCCAGCCCTTGACATCAATGTTCAATATCTCAGCCGGAGTGCCGATGGCGGCGCCGTTTGCAAGGCCGTTGCCCAGACCGTCAAGGCAGGTGGGCAGGCAGAAGATGAAGATGATGACCGCTGCGATGATCGCGTACTTTTTGCGTCCGGGAGCCTTGCCCTCTGCGACGTTCTGGTCGACCTTGAAGGAGGTGATGACCTCAAGCAGGGACATGGAGGAGGAGATAGCCGCGATGAACACGAGAGTGTAGAACAGGAAGCCCATGATGTTGCCTATGTAGCCCATGTTGTGGAATACCTGCTGCATGGAAGCGAAGAGCAGTCCGGGGCCGCCGCCGTAGGCGCCGTCGAGGAATGCTGCGCAGGCGGGCATAACGATCATGCCGGCCATGATGGCGACGAGGGTATCGCAAACAATGATGATAACTGCGTTCTTCTGGACATTCTCCTTCTTCTGAAGGTAGGAGCCGTAGGTGATGATAGCGCCCATGCCGAGTGACAGGGAGAAGAACATCTGACCTGCCGCAGCCTTAAGAACGCCGAGGAAGTCAGTCTTCAGAGGCTCAAGGTTCCAGCCGAACATGAACTTGTAGCCGTCCATTGCGCCGGGCTGAACGGCGACGTAAATGATAACGACGAGGAGCATTACGAACAGTGCGGGCATACCGATCTTGCAGAACTTCTCGATACCGCCGGCAACGCCTGCTGCAACGATAAACGCGTTAATAACAATGAAGATCGCGGTCCAGAGTATCATCTGTCCGCCGTTGAGGATGAAGGTGCCGAAGAAGGTGGTCACATCTTCAACGCCCCAGGTGTTCCAGCCGAAGATGGCGGTCAGGTAGCTTAAAGCGTAGCGCATGACCATGCCGCCGAGGACGAAGTAGAAGCAGAGGATCAGGAACGGCACTATAACTGCCATGTAGCCCATCCAGGTGAACTTCTTGCTGAGCTTTCTGTAAGCCGCGACAGGGCTCATGCCTGTTTTGCGACCGATAGCAAGCTCGCCGACCATAACAGCCAGACCGACGAAGATTGCAAGCACAAGATAGACCAGCAGGAAGGCAAAACCGCCGTTGAGACCCATCTTGTACGGGAAGCCCCAAATGTTGCCCAGACCGACTGCAGAACCGACAGCAGCAAGAATGAAGCCCAAGTTGGAGCCAAATGTTCCGCGATTGTTTTCCATAACTTTCTCTCCTTTAAATTTTTCATACCGTGAATCTCCCACGGCACAACCCGACAACCCGTTAACTCCCAATTAACAAGCCGCCAAATTTATAAATTGACTTTACACTATATTCACAATTTTTTCAATACTTTTTAGTTGTTTAATTATTAACGCTCGCTTTCCTTCACTAAAGTCTTGTCTATTTTCAACAACAATTTCACTTTTTAGCTATGCACCATAGACAATAATGTGCTTCGGCGATTTAAATCGCCGTATTATCATGCCCGCCGCACTTTGCGGAAAATTAATATATGTGTTAATCGTCTTTACGCATTGTATTTATCGGCCGGGTCCGTTTTTATAAAAATTTCGTTATTTGTAATCGCTTCGAGAAAAACCATGTATTGACAGTGCGTTTTTCGTATTATACGCTATTTTCATACCGATAGCTCTGATAGTTTTCGAAAAAGGAAAGGGACAAACATAATGAACATTACTTTTACCGCCCTGAGTACGGAGCATCAGAGCGCAGTTATGGAAATTTTCAACTATTATGTTCAGTCGGGCACAGCCGCATTTCCCGCGCACGCTCTGCCCGAGCCGTTTTTTGCCATGCTCCTGAAAAAAGCCGAAGGCGGTTATCCTGCCTGCGCCGTTCTGGATGGGGACAGGGTGATCGGCTTTTGCCAGTTCAGCGCCCACAGCCCGTTTTCAACTTTCTCGAAAACCGCCGACTGCACCTATTTCCTGTAGCCGGAATATACCGGCAGGGGCATTGGCAGGCAATGTCTCGATAAGCTTATAGGTGATGGCCGGGACAGCAGAAAGACATCTGACAGTGCATCTTAACGCATGAAAAATCTCAAAACCGCTTCGCACCTGTCACAGCGGCGGGACGAATTCGTACATTTCGCTGCCGCTTTCAAGGTCAAGCACCGGTTTACCGCGCTTCCATAGTCGGACGCGCACAGCGGCGTTGCTGCTCTCCCGGATCGTGCCGGACATTCTTCCCCGCACGGGAGATCGCAGCGGATGGCCATCCTGCGTGGGGTTTATATCCGTCTCAAGCAGCAGCCCGCCCTGAGACAGGCATATATGCTTTTCCTCCGCTGCAAGT
>CALZAG010000041.1 GCA_945613045.1 uncultured Clostridia bacterium
GCGTATCGCTTCCGCACACGGAGTAGAGCAGTCGCTCAAGGTTGCTGGATACAAGTATATCCATGGACGGCGAGATCGTCGTATGAAAGGTCCTGTTGCGGTCATATATGCCTGTATCAAAGAATTCGGCAAGAACATTATTCTCGTTTGAAGCGCAGAGCAGCCTGCCCACGGGCAGTCCCATATTCCTGGCATACCAGCAGGCGAGAATATTTCCGAAATTGCCGGTCGGAACGGCAAAATCCACGGTATCGCCGAAGGCGATGCTGCCGGAGTTTACAAAATCGCAGTAGGCTGAAAAATAATATACTATCTGCGGCAGCAGCCTGCCCCAGTTTATCGAATTCGCTGAGGATAAAAACCATCCCCTTGCGCTCAGTTCTTCCGCAAAACCCTTGTCGCCGAATATTTTCTTAACACCGGTCTGGGCGTCGTCGAAATTGCCGTAAACAGCGGCTACCTCGACATTTTTGCCGCTCTGGGTTATCATTTGCAGCTTCTGAACGTCGGATACTCCGTTATGGGGATAGAATACGAGTATCTTTGTGCCCTCGACGTCGGCAAAGCCCTCAAGAGCCGCCTTGCCTGTATCGCCGCTTGTTGCGACAAGAATGCAGACCTTGCGGTCTTCCCCGCATTTTTTAAGCGAGGCCGTAAGCAGATGCGGCAGCATCTGAAGCGCCATGTCTTTAAACGCGCAGGTGGGGCCGTGCCACAGCTCCAGTACCGCGGTTTTCCCGTCGATAAAGTGCATAGGCGCGATATCCGGATGGTCAAAATTTTCTCCGTAGGCCGCGCTCACCATGGCTTCGAGCTCTTCCACGGAAAATTCGTCGAGGAAAAGCTTCATTATCTTTGCCGCTCGTTCCCGATAATTCATGCCGCAGAGAGCTTTCATATCTTCTTCATTGAGCTGCGGCAGGAATTCCGGCACAAAAAGTCCGCCGTCGGGAGCAAGCCCCCTTGAAATAGCCTCGGCCGCGGAAACTTTATGGTTTTCATCTCTTGTGCTGAAATATTTCATATTAATTACCTCAAAACGCATTTTCAATGTGGTTTATAACGACTTTTCGGGTATTTATCCCCTCGGGAGCGTAGACCTCGATAACGTCGAAGCGCGGCTGCTTATCGGTCTCATGCTGCTGAAGCCAGAGCTGCGCGGCGGCGATCACACGCTGCTGCTTTGCGGGCGTGACAAATTCTCTCGCCTCGCCGTAGCGGTTATTCTTGCGCAGCTTTACCTCAGCGAAAACTATGTAACCATACTTCTGAGCGACAATGTCTATCTCTCCCTGCCTGTAGCGGCAGTTTGTGTCGATGATCTTATAGCCGTGCAGCCTTAAATAATTTACCGCCTTCTTCTCTCCGAAGGCACCGAGTTCACCCGTACTCATCAGTGCATTTTCCTCAAAAAGCTCGGCCTGTGGATCTCGCACGGGCCGTATTCGCGCAGAGCTTCATAGTGGAGCTTGGTGCCGTAGCCCTTGTGCCGCTCGAAATGATACTCGGGATACTTCTCCGCCATCTCCAGCATATACCGGTCACGAGTGACCTTGGCAAGGATAGACGCCGCCGCGATGTCCGCGCATTTTGCGTCGCCCTTTATGACGCAGCGGCTGTTAATCTCTATCGCGCTGCTGCGGTTGCCGTCAATAAGCGCAAGCTCCGGCTGAGGCTCAAGCTGCGCGATTGCTCTGTTCATGGCCAGCATTGCGGCATTGAGAATATTGAGCTCCTCGATCTCCTCAACCGACGCGAAGGCTATCCCGAAGCTCATTGCTTTTTCGCATATCTCGTCATAAAGCTTCTCACGGCTTTTCTCGCTGAGCTTTTTTGAGTCGTTCAGACCCACGATCTCAATATTTCTCGGCAAAATCACCGCCGCTGCGCACACCGGCCCGGCCAGCGGGCCGCGGCCCGCCTCGTCGACGCCGCAGATAAGCGATACGCCGCTGTCATATATTTCGTTTTCAAGCTCCCACAGATCTGTCATTCCGGTCTCTCCAGACTTATTCTGCCAAGCTTACCGTCATGGTACTCTCCGAGCAGAGTGTTAGCCATGCGCTCAATATCGTATTCGCCTTTTGACAAAAGAAAGCCGCGCTTTTTCGCCGCCTCCTCAAGAAGCTCAAAGCCGTTCATATCCTTGTCCGGGACAAACTTGTACCGTTCAGTCAAAGCCTCGGGGTACATATCCCTCAAGCGGAGCATGAAATTTGCGCCCAGCGTCTCCTTGTCGAGAACGTCCGCTTTTATCGCGTTTGTTATCGCAAGCATCTCTCCCACTTCCTGAGAGTCGAACTTGGGCCAGAGTATGCCCGGAGTGTCAAGCAGATCGAGCCCCTGCTCGATATTTATCCATTGCTTGCCGCGGGTAACGCCGGGCTTATCTCCGGCAACGGCGGCTCTGCGCTTGGCTACCTTATTTATAAATGTTGATTTCCCGACATTGGGTATGCCCAGTATCATGACGCGCATCGGACGGTTTATCTGCCCCTTTGCCGCGTAGTCGGCGAGCTTATCTTTTAATAGTTCCTTCAGCGCCGGCACGAAGCCGTTCACGCCTTTGCCGGTTTTCGCATCTGTCTCAATTATCCTGATGCCCTGCCGCTCAAAGTGCCTGCGCCACTGCGAGGTGATCTCGGGGTCTGCAAGGTCAACTCGGTTGAGGATTATCAGGCGTGGCTTTCCGGCGGCAAGGCGGTCGATATCGGGATTGCGGCTCGAGCGCGGTATTCGGGCGTCCAGTATCTCACACACGGCGTCGACCTGCTTGAGACTGTCCTCGATCATGCGCTGGGCCTTCGTCATGTGGCCGGGAAACCACTGGATATTCATTTTTTCGTAGTTATTACCGCTCATTTCAGTCTCCGTAAGGGCTTCCGATATGGTCAAGCGGGAACACCGTAAACAAGACCTTGCCTATGATGAGCCTCTCATCTACCATGCCGATGCGGGAATCTCGGCTGTCGGCAGATTCATTGCGGTTATCGCCCATTACGAACACACAGCCCTCGGGCACGACCTGAATGCCGGTAAAATCTATTTGATTTCTTGTAGGCTCGGCAATATACGGCTCGTCCAGAAGCACGCCGTCGACATATACCCTTCCCTTGTTAAAATCTATCTCAACGGTCTGCCCTTCGGTCGCTATGACTCGCTTTACAAGGGCTTCGGGCTTATATTCATCCTTGCGGAAGATGACGATATCTCCCTGCTTGGGCTTATAAAAAAGGTCTGATACGACCATTTTATCCGCGTTTTCAAGCGTAGGATTCATAGAATCTCCAACGACATCGACAAGTCTGAAGAAAAACACGAATAATATCACGCAGAAAATGAGCGCAAATACAAGACACTGTATCCACTCATACACCTCTCCGCGGGCGCTTCTTACTTCTGCGGCCGCGGCTTTTTCCTTATTCTTAACGTCAGTCTTTTTCATTGTTCTACCTCTTGGGGTTATCCTATATAGCTTATCAGTTTATTATACACGACAATATGGCATTTAGGCAACAAAAAAAGAGGCCAAGGCCTCTTTTTTTGATACATTTACAGGTCGGGCGATCACAGACGCTCCTTGACCTTTGCACTCTTACCGACGCGGTCACGCAGGTAGTACAGCTTCGCTCTGCGGACCTTGCCGCGGCGGACTGTCTCCACGGAGACGATGGAGGGAGAGTGTACGGGGAAGACCTTCTCGCAGCCTACGCCGTAGGAGATGCGGCGGACGGTGATAGTCTCATTGATGCCGCCGTGCTTCTTGGCGATGATGGTGCCTTCGAAAGCCTGATTGCGCTCGCGGCTGCCTTCCTTTACGCGGACGGTGATACGCACGGTATCGCCGACGTTCAGTTCGGGCAGTTCGGGCTTCATGTACTGTTCGCTGAGAATTTTGATCAGATCCATAGTCTAATCCTTCCTTTTCTTAAGGCGTTCATACCGGAGGACTCCCTTTGGTCTCGGCAGCGGACCGCTTGATAGCTTGGGCCTGCGCCGCAAGCCTTGATATGATATCACACAAATCCTTGCATTGCAAGCACTTTTTAGCGGAAAACCTCCATATTTTCGTCATATATCTCGAGTCTTCTGAATTTTGCAAAATCCGGGGCTGTCTCCGGGGTCAGTTGACGCAGAGCGTCTGCAATGAGCTCGGGGTTTAAAGTCGGCTCCTGCGCAGAGATAACGGCGTCAAGGCGCACGTCGTTTCCCTCCTGTGCAAACCCGATCTCCTTTATGGCCGGCCTTATATCCGTCTCGCCTACGCCGCGCTTGCTCTTTTTTGAGATCACGATGCTCTCTCGTGAATAAAAAGCATTGAGCTTTTCCGTCATTTCGGCCGCGTCGCGCTCATCGTATTCAAAAATGCCGCTGATCTTAAGCCATTTTATCTCCTTTACCTTGCGTTCAGCCCCGTAAACCTCAAGCGCCTCGATTCCCTCGGGGAGCTGAACTGAAAGGCTTTTGAGAATATCATCGAGTTCTTTTTCCTCAATGAGCCTGAAATCCATTATCTCGCACAGGCTTTCACAGCCGACGGACAGCGGCAGAGCTATGGATATATTGGGATGAGGATTAAAGCCCTCGGAATACTTGAGCCTGCACCCGGCGCGCAGAAAGGCGCGGGTCATCGTGCGCATGAGGTCAAGATGCGAAATATAGACCGCCCTGCCCGTTTTTGAAAATCTCAGTCTGAGCTTATCCATCGCACTTTCCTCCTTTGAGCAGCTTAGCCGCGCCGCAGGCCGAGCACTGCTTTCGGCAGTCCGGCGAAAGCTCCGACTTATACGCCTGCTCTCTCTCGTGCCAGAGATGGGCCTTTCTTACGCCGACGTCAACGACGTCCCAGGGCATTGTCTCGTCCTTGGCGCGGGGACGATGTGCGTAAAAGCTCGGGTCAAGCCCTGCGTCTTCAAACGCATTCATCCAGCGCTCAAAGGAGAAGTAATCGCTCCATGCCTCGAGACGCCCGCCGGCTCTCCAGACGTTTTCTATGACCTTGCCCACGCGCCTGTCGCCTCTTGACAGAGTCGCCTCGATATAGCTCGTCTGGGGGTCGTGCCAGTTGTACACGACATTTTTTGCCCTGATATTTTCCCTGAGCAGATTTACCTTGCGAATATATTCCTCCATTGTGTTCTGGCTTTCCCACTGGAAAGGACTGTGCGGCTTCGGCACGAAGCAGGAGGTAGAAACGGTTATGCGCACTCCCCTGTTCTTATTCTTTGCGTAAAGCCTCCAGGTGTGCAGCACCTGATTTGCAAGTTTGGCGATGCCGAGAACATCCTCGTCCGTTTCCGTGGGCAGGCCGAGCATGAAGTACAGCTTTATGGTGTTCCAGCCGCCCTCAAAGGCCAGACGGCAGGTGTTCAGCAGCTCCTCCTCCGTGACGTTTTTGTTAATTGCATCGCGCAGACGCTGGCTGCCGGCCTCGGGTGCGAAGGTCAGGCCGCTTTTTCGGGTCTTCTGCAGGCGGTGCATTATCTCGATAGAAAAATTATCCGCTCTGAGTGACGGAAGCGACAACCCGATGCTTCTCGGCTCGCAGTATTCAAGCAGTCCGTCGCACAGCCCGGACAAATGGCGGTAGTCGCTCGAGCTGAGGGAAAGCAGCGTTATGTCCTGAGCGCCGGTGTTCTTGAGCAGAGCCTTGCCCTGCTCGACAAGCAGCTCCGGGCTTTTTGATCTGATCGGCCTGTATACATGGCCGGCCTGACAGAAGCGGCAGCCGCGCACACAGCCGCGGAACAGCTCAAGGTTTACCCTGTCGTGTACGACCTCGGTCGAGGGCACGATCGGGTTCAGGGGAAAATTCGCCTTGTCAAGATCGGCGATAATGCGTTTTTGGACAGTCTCCGGCGCGCCGTCGGCTACCTCAAATCGTTCTATAGTACCGTCGTTGTTCAATATCGGAGTATAAAAGCCCGGGACATAAACTCCGCCTATCTGAGCTGCTTTTTTCAGGAATTCTTCCTTTGTCCAGCCGTCGAGCTTTGCTTCATGCAGCATTTCCAGCAGCTCATTGTTCATCTCCTCGCCCTCGCCGAGCAGGAAAATGTCGATAAAATCGGCCATAGGCTCCGGATTAAGGGCGGCGGTGCCTCCGGCTATCACAAGCGGCAGCAGCTCCGTTCTGTCGGCACTGTGTATCGGCACTCCCGCCATGTCCATCATGTCCAGAACGGTGGAATAGGCCATCTCATAGCCTATCGAGAATGCGAGTACGTCGTGCTCAGAAACCGGGTCTCCGCTCTCAAGGGCGTACAGCGGCACATTCGCCTTTTTCATTTCCTCATACATATCTCCCCACGGGGCATAAACGCGCTCGCACCAGACGTAGGGCAGCTCGTTCATGGTAGAATACAGGATGCCCATGCCGAGGTTGGACATACCTATCTCGTAGGTATCAGGAAAACAGAATGCTACTCTTATATCAACGTCAGCCTTATCCTTTATTATCTGATTGTATTCGCCGCCGGTATAGCGCGCAGGCTTTTGCACCTTGGGAAGTATGCGTTCAAGTCGTTTATCCATTAGTTTACTCCGAAAATTTTATCTCATTGATTTTACTATAAACACATATTTTTTACAATACCCGTTTGCGCTGTCAATATCCAGATTCCAGCTATCATGAGCGCCGCACCGAGCTCTTTTCCGAGCAGCAGCAGACCCGCTACAGATAAGCACAGACCAGTCAAAAAGCCAGAATATCCCAAGATTTTTCCTGCCTTCTCGCAACCAAAGGCTCCTGACAGAATGACATAAGCCGCTCTTCCGCCGTCAAGCGGCAAGGCGGGCAGCAGATTATATGCCGTCAGCAATATGCCGTAGCCCGCGCATTCCAGCAGGAGCCGATTTGCCGTTTTTACGCCGAAATATGAGCATATAAGCGCAAATATAAGCCCTGCAGCCGGACCTGCCAGCAGCGCCGCCGCTTCCGACGCGGCGTTATTTATCCCGCACAGGCTCATACACATTCCCGAAGCTTCAAAACTAAAAGACTTTATTCCTCCGCCCAGCAGCTTTATGATGATTATATGGCCGAGTTCATGAACAGCGGCGGCAAGGAGCAGCGCACTGAGGCTTATAATGCCGCCGAAAAAATACAGAGCCGACAGCAGGAGGATCGCACCGGAGCTCATCCGAAAGCGGCTCTTCATAAATAGAATTCGGGGTTGAGATAGGTGTCATTGCACATTAGCTCAAAATGCAGATGCGGCCCCGTGGCAGCTCCCGTTGAGCCTACTTTGGCTATCACGTCCCCCTTACTCACATTGCCGCAGCCCATGCACAGTTCGCTGCAATGGGCGTACAGTGTCGAATAGCCGTCACTGTGGTCGATTATCATATACTTTCCGTACGAGTCGGAGTCGCCTGCCGCGACTATCACGCCGTCGGCGAACGCGGTTACCGCAGTACCTGTGTTTGCCGCAAAATCCGTACCGTAATGGTACTTCACCTTATTCTCGATCGGGTGCAGTCTGTATCCGAATCCGGATGATTTTATCCCGCTGACGGGACTTACATATTCAAACGGCAGCACCGGGCACTCATAGCTGACGTTTGTTGGCACAGCATATTCTGCGTATGCCGCCTGTGACTCCAAAAATGCGGCTACTGCGGGATTTTCTGTAGGCTGTGGCTCGGCGATGGGGGTTGGAGCAGGTGTAGGCGCAGGCGCAGGCGTTATCGCAGTCACGGCGGTGGGTGCCGGTGTGGGCTCCGGCCCGGGTTTATTCTCACCCTTTTGAAAGAATGTGCTTATGACCTCGCCCTCGGCAAGGCTTTTGCCGAGCTCAATTACGGATACGGTCTGCTCATGCTCCATAACAAGCACATTTTCTATCTCATCGGCAAGCTGTGCGGCAAAGGACGGCGAAATAACCCTAACGGCAGTCAGCAGTATAAAAATCCCCGCCGATATATAAAGCTTCAGATCTTTCATTCTTGTCACCTCAGACAAGTATATTCCTCTGTTCGCCGTTAAATTAGTCCTTGACAAGCCCAAGCTTCCTTATTATAATAATAAAGCTGTTTCGGGGTGTAGCGCAGTTGGTAGCGCGCTTGGTTCGGGACCAAGAGGCCGGGAGTTCAAGTCTCCCCACTCCGACCACAACCGGACACCGATTTTGATACCATGGTTGTCAAGATGGGTGTCCGGTTTTTTATTTTTTACTGCATAATTACGAAAATGAAAAATGGCTCGACTAATCGTGATTTGCTGAGATATAAATTCCGGTAAATGAAACATCAAGTTGTAAGACAGTGTTATTTTTTCTATTTGCAACCGCAAAGTTGCGCAATAGTTGGTGGAGCAACCTGAGAAGAACATGTATAATCACATTAAAAGGAGGTTGATAAAATGTTTTTTAAATTACCCGTTTTAATTGTGTTACCTATTTATATTTTTATCGTCGCGGTTTTTGTATACTTGATATACCTTTTGATCATGGCATTAAGAAAATATCTGAAATCAGAACCTGTAAGGAAAGAAAAATCTGACATGGCAAAATCTCTTGGCGAGGTTATTAAGCGTCACCGAATGGAATGCAAAATGACTCAGGAGTTTGTTGCCGATGCGCTTGGCGTCAGCAGGCAAGCCGTTTCAAAATGGGAAAGCGGAGCTTCTGATCCAAGCACATCTAATCTTTCTGCGCTTGCAAAACTCTTTGGGACAACCGCAGAAGAAATATTAAGAGAATTAAAGCAATAACATAAAAGCCTGAGTGGATATGCAGCCATTTCATAATAATCAATACTCATTGATACAGCAAAAAGTCATCTCGTTATGAGGTGACTTTTTTCTGCGCTTCAGAGCGGCCTGATATTATCCTTCCCGCCGCTTCGCCTGCCATAACAAGCTGACCGCACTGGGCATAAATACGGACATCGCTAATGAGGCTATGATCAAGTTTGCAAAATAAGTCTGAACGCTGTTTATCCTATAAAGGGTTATTTGTCCTTTAATTTCGCGTGATACTATTAGATATAATTTTTTGAAATAATCACTGTCCTCATATTGAAAAACGGATTAACGTCTGCTATAATTGGTTTGTAAACCATTTCCGCGTTGACAGAAACGCTGCGGCCGCCGCGCTCCCGCCGGCATGCCATGCGCTCTGAATTTTCTCCGGACGGTCTGCTGCCGCCGGAGAAATAAAGTTGAGAAGGAAAAGCAACGCCGCGCAGAAAACTGCGCGGGAGAAAGTGAGGAAACATCATGAAAAAATACCTATCCGTGCTGTTGATGCTGGTGCTGCTGATCAGCTTGTTCCCCGCGACTGCGATGGCACACGATTGCTTAGACATGGCTTACTATCCGGATTCTCCTACCACCCACTACGAGCAATGTACCGGTTGTGGTAAAAATTATTTTTGGGGTACGCCGTGCACTTGGGACGACAATAATGAGTGCGTCTATTGCGGCCAGCACAACTGCCGGGGCGCAAACCAGCTTGCATATATTCCGAGCGCAGAAGGCGAGGCGACCCATACGGTCGTATGCAAAGTCTGCGACGACAAGACGATCGCAACAGAGGATTGCCAGTACGAATGGGTAGAGGCAGACGGAAAGTATTGGAAGGAGTGCAAGCTCTGCAGTGCTGCTGTAACGGAGAAAAAGGACCTCCCGACGCTCACCATCAACGCTCCGGATGCGGTCTGCGTGCTGCAGGACTGCGAATTCACCGTCACGGCGCCGGAGGGCGTGACCATCGGCAAGGAGTTCGGGTATGACACCGGCATGATGGGCAGCAGCGCGGATCTGACGCTGGATGATGACGGCGTGGGGCACGGCGTGATGCGCGCGGAATGGTACGGCCTGCAGGCTGACAGCTTCAAGCTTATGGCCGAAGGAACGACCGCGGACGGAAAGCCATTGACCGCCGAAAAGACCGTTCAGATCCAGCGCAATCACATTTTCGTTGACGGCGTCTGCGGCTGCGGCACGAAGCAGCATTACATCGTGACCTATGATCCCGGCGAATACGGCACAGGCAGTATCGAGGCGGGCGTCAAAACCTACGATGTGCCATTCACCTTGAGCAGTGAGACCTTCAATCGCGAGGGCTATGTCCAGATCGGCTGGACGGACGCGAATGGCTGGATGTACTTTTCGCTTGGCGACACCTATTACGCGGACGAGGATGTGACCCTGTATCCCATCTGGGATGAAATCGTCACCCTGACCGTGCCCTTCACCACCACGGTGAAGCTGGGCGGCAACGCAGCCCCCGGAGAGACTGTCTTTACGCTGGAGGTTCTGGGTGCCAACGCGGGCGAGGAAAGCTACGCGGGCGTGACCGTCTCCGCTGCCGTTACCACCAACGGCGAGGGCGACTATGAAGGCACCATGACCCTCACCGGCCCCTCTGAGCAGCTTTGGAATTTGCTTTGCGAAGGCGCGTTTGTACAGCAGGTGAACGCAGGCGAAGAAGGCTGGACCTATGACGACACGGTGTGGGGTCTGCTCCTGTCGCAGATCGCGGCCTATTCCACCGCGGACAGCGTGGATTATACCGTGCTCGTCCTCCCGGCAATTTGCGAGGAGACTGAGGACGGCGTGTATTACGACCTGGACTGGGAAGCCATGCCGGTGGAGAGGATGAGCTTTACCAACACCTATACAAAAACCATAACCGAGCCGACGGA
>CALZAG010000042.1 GCA_945613045.1 uncultured Clostridia bacterium
GCTGCGCCGGCAGGCCCTCTTACGTTGACAGATATGGGATTAGTCAGCCCCTTGTTATTCGTCCAGCTAAGTGTGCCGGCGGCAGATACGGACGGGGTGAACGTCGCGCCATCTTCACCCGCTGCGCCTGTGCTGCCCTTAGAGCCGTTCCTTACCGTAAACGTGGACGATGTGCCGTCCGTCTTTGTCACGGTGATAATGTTCGCCCCGCCGTCCTCGGTGGATGTGGCGGTCTGCTCCACGGACTGGATGCCTATCCCGTCAGCACCATTAATACTCTCAACCGGTAAGATCGCCGCCCCGCCGGATTCATCCAGCCATATGCTGTAAGGCGGGGTGCTGCCGAGCTGCCGAATGGGCGGAAGGGAGAACAGCGCTACGCCTTGTGACTGGCCATCCACAGTCATGGTTGAAACGCTGGTCAGATATGCGCATAGATCATCGGACAGCCTGAGCACTACAAGAGGACGCTTTTCGCTGTTCCACGCCTCAGATACCAGCGTCCACGCATCCGGCGTAGTTATCGTTACCTCGCTCATATCGTCGCTGACAGTACCTTCGATCACTACGCTGCCGCCCGCGGCAATGGCCTCATAGACCGCCTTTGACGACGGATATTGTTCGTCGGTGCTCGCCTCGGAGAGAAAAGTCACCTTGTTTTCAGAGGACTCCTTCAAGTCGAGCTGAGCCTGGAGCTGAGCCCACAGCTCGGGGCTTGCCTCGGCCCCGGTCTCGCCGTCGGCATCCGCGCCGGTCCAGATCATGCCCAGATCGGCGTATACAGTCGGTATCACAAGGCTGCCGCCGATATTTGTGCCGTAAACGCCGACTAAAAGATGAACGTCAGACTCGGCAAGGCATTCATGGGGGATGATGCAAATGTTATCGCGCCATGCGCCCTCCAGAACGACGCGCTTTTGGCTCCCCGCGATAAACACGGCAGTTTTTATAAGCGGCGCCCATTCGTCGGAAAAGAGAAACTCCACCTCGGCGCCGACCATGCCGGAGGTAAGCATGTCAGCTTGCAGGATCTCAGCCGACGTGCTGCTTATGCTTAGTTTATTCGTAATATCACCTCATTTTTTAAATACCCTTCCACCCATAGGCTGCATCGGAGAAAAACTTGTACATTTGCGTACAAGGAAAAAACGAAAAGCACGAAAAAAGCACAGCCGGCGTCTGCCGACTGTGCTTGAGCTATCCGATGTCTGCGAATATTCACTTCTCTTTTTTCCTGAAGGCGAAGAAGCGCTGGCCGATGTAGTTGAACATCACGAACAGGCACATACCGCCGAGCATTGCGACGTTTTCCTGGACCGCGGTGGAAAAGCCCGACAGCATCCACCGGAACAGGGGCTTTGCGATGCCGTAAGCGGCAAGATAGCACACGGAGATATTGAGAACGAAGCGCAGAACAACGCCGAGGTCGCGCTGCTTATATTGAAAGGTGAAGTATTTATTCAAAAAGTAGCTGAGTATGCTGCCGAAAAGGTAGTTCGAGGCAGAGGAGACCCAATAGCTCAGATGAAAAACATTGTAAAACACGAACATGATCGCCGTGCCGAAAACTGTGTTAATCACTCCGACGATAATAAAACGAAGGAACGTTTTATCAAGAAACTTTGATATAAGCTTTTTCATCACTAAGGCTCCGACAATGGCTTTTTTCTAAATATATATCAGCCGTGCGGAAAATGCAAGGCAGGAGGTACGGGACACTTTTTTCAAATTTTGAAATACGCGTATATCTTCTGCCTTCTTGCGGAATAATATTCATGCATATAATGCAATTTGTATACGGAGGTATCAGCATGAACGAAAATTTCAAGAATACTCAGAACCAGCAAAACCAGCAGAATCAGCAGAATAACCAGAAGCAGCAGAAGCAGCGTAAGCAGCAGAATCAGCAGAACAACCAGCAGAACCAGCAGGCACAGAACAACCGCTGAGGCCGCTTGCCCTGCACCAAAACCGCCCTGCGGCTCTACGCCGCAGGGCGGTTTTTTGCTGCAATTGTGGCATATGCCTTAGCGAATTAACGCTCAATGTATTATCATATATAAAAAGGAGATTGCCATGTCAAACAGATTGAAAAACGAAAGCTCGCCCTATCTCAGGCAGCATGGGGATAATCCCGTGGACTGGTATCCGTGGTGCGCTGAGGCGTTTGAAAAGGCCGGGCGGGAGGATAAGCCGGTGTTCCTGAGCATAGGCTATTCCACCTGCCACTGGTGCCATGTTATGGCGCACGAGTCCTTTGAGGACGCGGAGGCGGCGGATATCCTCAACCGCGGCTATGTGTGCATTAAGGTAGACCGCGAGGAGCGGCCGGATATCGACGCGGTGTATATGTCCGTGTGCCAGGCCATTAACGGCTCGGGCGGCTGGCCGCTCACGGTCATCATGACTCCGGAGCAGAAGCCCTTTTTCGCGGGGACATATTTTCCAAAACGCAGTCGCTACGGCCAGCCGGGACTTATTCAGCTTCTGACGGAGATATCCCGGTTGTGGCGCAATGACAGGCAAAGGCTCCTGTCCCTGGGCGACAGGATAATGAGTGCCCTGGAGCCGGCTGCGGAGCCGGTGCAGACAGAGCCGGACAATGCGCTGCTCCACAGGGCGTACTCCTATTTTCGCGACAGCTTTGACGCCGAGTGGGGCGGCTTCGGCACAGCGCCGAAATTTCCCGCGGCGCACAACCTGCTGTTTTTGCTGCACTATGCAAGGCGCATGAAAGAGCCGCAGGCCGCGGCCATGGCGGAAAAAACGCTGAAGGCAATGGCGCACGGCGGCATTTTCGATAACATTTCCGGCGGCTTTTCGCGCTATTCCACCGACAGAAAATGGCTCATACCGCATTTTGAAAAAATGCTGTACGACAATGCGCTGCTGCTAATAGCCTATGTCAGTGCGTATCAGGCGACAGGGGACGCCGAGTATGCCGATATCGCAAGGCGCACCGCGGACTACATCCTGCGTGAGCTGTCGGACGAAAAGGGCGGCTTTTACTGCGGTCAGGACGCCGACAGCGAGGGAGTTGAGGGCAAATACTATGTGTTCACGCCGGAGGAGATAATTTCCGTTCTGGGGCGTGAGGACGGCGGGGAATTCTGCCGTCTGTACGGCATAGGGAAAAAACCGAATTTCGAGGGCGGCAGCGTGCCGAACCGCATAGACGCGCAGGGCGCAGTGTGGGCAGCGGACGACCCGAGGATATGCCGTCTCCGCCGCTACCGGAAGGAAAGAACGTCGCTGCACCGGGACGAGAAGATCCTCCTGTCATGGAACGCGTGGACGATAATCGCCCTCGCGCAGGCGGGGATTGTCCTGTCCGAGACGCGGTATCTGAGCGCCGCGATGAAGGCGCAGCGCTTCATAGAGGAGAGCATGACCGACAAAAACGGAAGGCTGCTGCTCAGCCTTGGCGGCAGCACCGGACAGCTCGACGATTACGCCGTCTACGCGCTGGCGCTGCTTTCACTTTACAGGGCAAGCTTTGACGCGGAATACCTGAAGGCGGCCATACGCCGCGCAGAGCAGATAACCGAGCTTTTTGAGGACGAAAAGGGCGGGTACTTCATGTACGCGCATGACGCGGAGGCTCTTATATCCCGGCCCAAGGAGCTCTATGACGGAGCGATACCCTCGGGCAATTCCATGGCCGCGATGGTCTTCGAGGAGCTGGCGGCCCTGACGGGGGAGACAAAATGGCGCGAAAGGTCGGACAGACAGCTTGGCTTTATCGCGGGGCGGACAGAAAGATACCCGGCGGGCAGCAGCTTTGCCCTGCTTGCGATGGCAAAGCGCCTGATGCCCGGGCGCGAGCTTGTCTGCGTATCGGAGTGCGTCCCGACGGAGCTCACGGAATATCTGAAAGCAAATGCCGCGTATGAGCTGAGCGTTCTTTATAAATCCACGCAAAACTCGCCTCTCCTTGCCGAATGCGCGCCCTTTACAGAGGCTTATCCTGTTCCGGAAAAGGGCGCGTGCTGGTATCTGTGTGAAAACGGTGCCTGCCATGCCCCGCAGTCTGAGTTTCCTTTATAGCAATAAAATATCCCTTGAAGCGTTTGCTTCAAGGGATATTTTAGTCAGATCTGCCAGGTCTCGGCGCCTTCTTCAAGGATCTCACCTGAATTATACGCCTCGATTATCTTCTTGATGGCGTGGTCGGCGAACACGGTGGATATCCTGTCCTCCGTGGCCTCGGGCCATTCCTCGTCGGTGAGCTCGGGTATCTGCTCGATATTGCGCATCTTGTTTACCGCCTTGCGCCAGCGGTTTTGATTTTCAACGGTGTGCCGCACAAGCCTGTCATCGGGAGCAAGCTCCGAAACATCCAGCTTGCCGAGCACGCGGTCGATCACGATGGTACCGTGGCCGTTTTCCTCGTTGCCGTTGGGAAAGTACCAGTACACGAGCTGCTTATCGGTTTCTTCTTTTAGTTTAAAAGTGACCATATTTCAATCTCCGGTAATTATATTTGCTTACACATTATAACACATATGCCGGAAAAATCAAACAGATTAATCAAAATGAATGATGTCCTGCGTGAGCTCGTCGACGGTGACGTGGGGATTGTGATAGTGCTCGCGCCTGACGGTCTTCTCGGTGAGTGTGATAGCCTCCTTGGGGCAGTACTGCAGGCAGCCGAGACACTGGATGCAGTCGGTACCGAATTGGGGCTTGCCGCCGACAAGCTGTATGTTCCCCCTGGGACAGAGCCTTACGCACTGACCGCAGCCGACGCAGCTTTCGGTAACGTCGAATTTCTTCGCCTTGGCCTTGGCAAGCTTCGGCCAGACCTTGCTCTCGAGAGCGTTCAGCCTCATCTTGGGAGGAGCCTTTTTGCTGTTCTCGCCCGAAAGCACCGCGGCGGCAATCTTTTTGGCCTTTCTCTCGCTGCGCTTCTGCGCCATGCCGGGGGTGACGGGAGGAAGCATAAGCTGGTGCGGGAAGAGCCAGATCGCGCTGCACTGGTGCGATACTCCGCACCAGTAGTTGAGACGGAAGCGCTCGTCGATCTTGTGCAGACCGCAGCCGAGATAGCCCGCATACTGGCCGACGCCGAATATGTATGCGCCGGGGGCGACCTTGATGGAGTCAAGATATTTCTCAACGTCGCCGGGCAGACCGCCGCCGTAGCAGGGGACTATAAAGCCAACGCGCTCGGCGTCGCTTACGTCGGTCTTAACGGGAGCCTTGCGCATCATGATAATGTCCGTGTCGCCAAGCTCCTTTGCAATATTTTTTGCCATGTCAAGACAGTTGCCCGTACCGGAATAGCAGAAAATTACGTTTTTACTCATGGTAGATTCTCCTTTGTTTTTATTGAGAGCATTGTATACCAAAAACTGATATGATACAATAGTACCGAAAAAAATAAAACAAAGGAGCAGAAAATGTACCATATAAAGGAGGATAAAAGGGCAAGAGCCTCCGTGGAGCTGATCTGCGCGGGGCTTATGGACTGTCTTTCGCAAAAAAGCTTCGCCGATATCACGATAAGTGATATCCAGCGAAGCTCGACGGTAAGCCGTTCCACATTCTACAGGAATTTTGACTGCCTTGAGGATGTGTTGAGCCTGATGTGCGACAGAGTATTTGAAGACGCGTTTTCATCCGGCAGCGGAGAGATACGTCAGGAGGTTTTCAGCGCATGGTTCAAAAATGAAAGGCTCATTGAGACCATGGTGCAGGTAAACCGAAGCGATCTCCTGTTTGAGAGCCTGCGCCGGAGCGCCTGCCGGTTTGGGCGTTTTCCCGGGCTCGAGCGGGACTCGGAGCTTTATAACTATCTCATCTCTATAATCGCCTCAACCATGATGGGCATTATCGTCACATGGGTCGAGAGCGGTAAAAAAGAGGATGAGGCCGGGCTTAAGACCGTGATAGGCCAATGCTTTGCCGCCCTCATCGAGTTTGGAATCGTCTGAACAGGTGCTTTTTCCGCTTTTGTTCAGGCCTGATATTGTATAAAGTGTTGTTTTGGCTTCGGTCGGTATTTGACGCCCGACACAAGTCCGACCGCGGCAAACATGGCGACGATAGACGATCCTCCGTAGCTGAAGAAGGGCAGGGTGATACCGATAACGGGGGTGATGCCGATGCACATGCCGATGTTTATGAAGGTCTGGAAGGCAAGCGCGGTGGCGACGCCGAAGCAGATGAGCATTCCAAACGGACTGCCGGAGCGGACCCCGATAACGCAGCATCGGATTATGATTATTGCCAGCAGAACGATGATGGCGATGCAGGCTATCATGCCGAGCTCCTCGCCGATGGAGGCGAAGATGCAGTCGGTGTGCCTTGCGTTATAGCTGCTTTGGGCGAAACTGCCCTCGCCGTAGCCCACGCCCGTCCAGCGGCCTGAGGCAAGGGCGTCCTTGCACTTGTTGGTCTGCCAGGTGATGCCCTGACCCGTGGGATCCACGACGTCGGGGATGTACGGTGCGAGGATGCGGTTTTTCTGGTAGTCGTGAAGAACAAAGTTCCATATCAGCGGGATGAGCGCGACGACGGCCGCCGCAGCGATGCCCAGCCAGTACCACGCGATGCCCGCGCATATGAGCATGACGACGAAAATGGCAAGGAATATAAGCGCGCTGCCCAGATCGTTAGTGATAACGACCAGCAGGGCAAAGTACAAAAACCAGTGCAGCCCCATCTTAACAACTGAGCTGAAATTATTAAGAGCCCGCTGCTCCTTGTAATTGGCTATCTGCTTTGCCATCAGGACGATGAAAATGACCTTGACGATCTCGGAGGGCTGAACGCCGATTCCAAAGAAACGGTACCAGGCGCGGCTGCCGACCTCGTCGCCGGTGCCCAGGATGAGAAGACCGAGGATGAAGAGAACGTTGAAGATGGTAAGATATATCCACTTGTCGGCGATAAGGTCAGGGTCAATGACCGTGAATATAACGAACGCGACAATGCCGAGGCACATTGCAAAGCCCTGAACGATAACATACTTTGCCGAGCCGGATGAGCTCGTTATGCTGTGGATACATATGATGCCGAAAAGGGTGCATATAATACAGACCGCGAGCAGAAACATATCTGCGCGTTTAAAAAAATCTTTGACAGATCCGGAATGCTTTTTAATTGAGCCCACCGCCCTTCAAAAAATGCTCGATTCAACAAATAATCGCGCTCAGACACGCAACATTTTAGCACATAATTGCCCTTTACGCAATGCGGTATCCTGTGGTATAATCCAAATTTAGAAAAAGTTTAAATTTGAGGTGAGGTAAGTGCAGACGTATATAAGCCGCAGCGAAGAAGAAACGGAAGCTATCGGCGAAAAGTTTGCGGCTCACCTTGCCGGCGGCGCCGTCGTCGCCATGTACGGGGACCTGGGCGCGGGAAAGACCGCCTTTGTCCGGGGCATGGCCCGCGGTATGGGGCTTGCCTGCCGGGTGTCCAGTCCAACCTTCACCATCGTCAATGAGTACGAGGGAGAGAGGGAGCTCATCCACTTTGATATGTACCGCCTTGAGAGCTCGGACGAGCTGTTCGAGATCGGCTGGGAGGACTATCTCGCCCGCGGCGCGGTCTGCGCCGTCGAGTGGAGCGAGAAGGTCGAGGACGCGTTTTTCGGCGACGAGATCGTTGTCCGTATCGATAAGCTCGGCGACAATGAACGACGCATCACCATCGGGGAGGGAGTAGACTAATGCTTATACTTGCACTTGAATCCTCCGCAAAAGCGGCGTCCGTTGCGCTCATGGAGGATGAGAGCCTCATCGCGCAGTACAGCCAGTGCTGCGGCCTTACCCACAGCAGAACGCTGCTGCCCATGGTAGAGGATATGCTTAAAAATACTGAAAAGAAGATCGCCGACGTCGATCTTATCGCCGTTGCTCACGGCCCGGGTTCCTTCACGGGGATCCGTATCGGTGTTTCCACCGTCAAAGGGCTTGCATGGGCATCCGATAAGAAATGCGTCGGCGTTTCCACGCTTGAAGCCATGGCGTGGCACGGCGTTTCCGCGGGCGGGCTCATCTGCCCCGTCATGGACGCGAGGCGCTCGCAGGTGTATAACGCCCTGTTTGAGACCGACGGGGACGGACGTCCGGTGCGCCTGACTGAGGACAGAGCCGTTTCCCTTGCCGAGCTTGCCGGGGAGCTTAAAGACTATGAATGCGCGCCGCTCCTTGTCGGCGACGGCGCAAAGCTCACATACGACTACCTGACAAACGAGGGGATCGCCTGCCGCATGGCGCCGGCAAATCTGCTTTACCAGAGCGCGTGGGGCGTCGGCATGGCCGCCCTCGGCAAGGAGGCCGGCGGCGCGGACGATCTGCTGCCGGTGTATCTGCGGCTGAGTCAGGCAGAGCGCGAGCGGCAGGAGCGGCTCGGTCGCTGAAAATGTATAGAACCGGTTTCCGGTATTATAAAAATAAACAGGCTCCGATAGGAGCGTACTGAAAAAGGAGAAACAACATGAGCAAGGTTTGCGTATTCGACCACCCCCTTATCCAGCACAAGCTGTCCATTATGAGAGACAAGAACACCTCCGTCAAGGAATTCAGAGAGCTGGTCTCCGAGATAGCAATGCTGATGTGCTACGAAGCCACCCGCGATCTCCCCCTTGAGCCGGTCGAGATCGAGACTCCCGTTGCAAAGGCGACAGTCAACCGCATTGCCGGCAAGAAGCTGGCGATCGTGCCCATTCTCCGCGCAGGCCTCGGCATGGTCGACGGCATGGTCAGCATGATGCCCAACGTCAAGGTCGGACACATCGGCCTGTTCCGCGATCCGGAGACCCTCGAGCCTGTCAAGTACTACTTCAAGATGCCCCCCGATATCGAGGAGAGGGACGTCATCGTCGTCGATCCCATGCTGGCGACCGGCGGCTCCGCCTCCGCCGCCATCAGTTTTCTGAAGGCCGACGGCGTCAAGCACATAAAGCTCATGTGCATCATCGGCGCACCCGAGGGCGTTGCCCGTATGCAGAAGGATCATCCCGACGTGGATATCTTCGTCGCCGCTCTGGACGAGCGCCTCAATGACCACGGCTACATTGTCCCCGGCCTCGGCGACGCCGGCGACCGCATCTTCGGCACGAAGTGATATATAGCTGCCTGTAACGGAAGCTTTATTCCAGATGACCGAAAAAGAGGCAGGAGTCAAAACTCACAGCCCCTTTTTATCGCCTGCTATAATGTTTGGTCACTTTCTGAAGGAATATAGACCATTATATCAGAAACATTGCAGTTTAATATACGGCACAGGTCGTTTATCGTTGTGGTGTTAAGGGGCTTGTCCTTTCGCAATTTATCAATGGTAGAGCTCGAAAGATGATGCTTTTTAATGAGTGTGTAAGTTGACTCGGATGACACTTTTAATGTGTCCCAAAACGGAGTATACGAGATCATTTTGCTACCTCCATAAAACTATGTAAACATCTTATGTGGTAGATTCTTTCTTGACTATGCTCGTTAAAAAGACTATAATGAATGCAGCAAAATATGCTTACCATATTATATTGCACATAAGGAGGAAAAATATGAAAAAAAGAACCCTTAGTCTTATGCTGGCGCTGCTGATGATAATATCAGTTCTGCCGGTATCGGCCGCCGCCGACGCTCCGAAAAGCGGCACCTGCGGCGAAAACCTGACCTGGACGCTCAGCGAAGACGGCGTCCTGACCATCTCCGGCTCTGGCGCTATGACCGACTACGGCCCCAATTCTGAAGGCTATGATGTGCTTACTCCGTGGGATGCCTATATCAGCGACGTCAAGAGCATAGTTATCGGCAGCGGCGTAACGAGCATAGGAAGCCGGGCCTTTGCCGGCTGCGGCATCACAAGCATCGTTATCCCCGACAGCGTCAAAACCATAGGCAAGAGCGCTTTTGCCGATTGCACGGGCGTGACAAGCGCGGACCTCGGCAAAGGTGTGACCGCTATTGGCAAGGGGGCTTTTGCCGGCTGCAGCTTTACGGAGGTAACAATTCCCGACAGCGTTAAAACCATAGACGACGAGGCCTTTATGAACTGCCGTGCACTGGTGAGCATCACCCTTCCCAAGGGTCTGACTGCCGTTAAATCGGGCATGTTCTCTTACTGCAAAGAGCTCAAAAGCGTCGTCGTCCCCGCCGGTGTCAAGGTCATAGACAGAGGAGCCTTCTTTGGCTGCACCGCGCTTGAATCAGTATATCTTCCGAGTGCGCTCGAGAAGATAGAGCCCTTTGCATTCTTCGGAGATAACGGTCTCCCAGCTTTTAAGGACGTATACTTTGCCGGAACCGAAACCCAGTGGAAAGCCGTTTCGGTTGGCAGCAACAACGACCCTCTAAAGGCGGCAGCGATCCACTACGGCGTGTCAGCCTACCCCTTCACAGACGTTGACACCACCGGCAAACATATGCCCTTTGCCGACGCGATACTCTGGGCGGCAAACGAGGGCATAACCACCGGCTACGGCAACGGTATCTTCAAGCCGGATCTCGACTGCACACGCGCCCAGGTCGTGACCTTCCTTTGGAGAGCGGCGGGCGAGCCCGCGCCGAAATCCACGGACAATCCCTTTGCAGACGTGTCTGCAAAGCAGGCAAACGGCAAGGACAATCCCTATTACACCGCGATACTCTGGGCGGTCGGCGAAGGCATAACCCTCGGCGTTGACAAGAC
>CALZAG010000043.1 GCA_945613045.1 uncultured Clostridia bacterium
ACCAGTCTTCGCAACTATACCAATTAATAATCTTTTTTCTGTTACAGAACTCGAAGAATTTGTTAGTATCCAAAAGCAGATAAAAGAATGTGCCGGTTATGCTGAATTTGATGCAAGGTCTCATAATGGTTTTTCTGCCGCATTAAAAAAATACGAGGAGTTTTTAAGATTCCAAGCGGGCGATAATTCCTTTCAGCCTTCTTTGCCAGTAACGCGCCCTCCTTCTCGTCAATCTAATGTTCACCGCTGGACTATGGAAGAAGATATGATTTGCTGTAAAAGATTTCTTGACTGCTATGTCGTTAGGCAAAGTAACATGGACATAGCACAGTTTCTTAAAATGCTTGCAAAGGAAGTTCCCGAAGTTTCTGAAGGTTCGCTGCGTATGAAGATACAGAACATCAAGTATTTAGCATCGCAGGCGGGACTTAAGGATACATCAACTATAAAATGGCTTAGTCAATACTCAACGCAGTGTAAAAAAGCGTTTGAACAAGCCGGAATCGAACTGGGTTTATTGCACAGATAGATAACATTATGCTTTATAGAAATATAATGCAAATTTGGAGCGATCCACAAGCTCTTGGCGCATATTTTTACAAAAAATGCCGATAAAAACTGTGCTGCTGTCTTTTCCGACAGCAGCACAGTCATTTTGATAGCTTTTCGGGATCAGTCGTCGTCCTCGTCCTCATCCTCGTCATCGTCGAAGTCGAACTCGAGCTCCGCGTCGCAGGACGGGCAGCGGATCGCGCCGAAGTCAAGATCATCCTCAAGGAGCGTGATGACCTCGCCGCACTGTGGACAGGTGACCTCGTACTCCTGCTCGTCGCCGCAGCCGCAGCAGCCGACGCATTCGTCGTCCTCGTATTCATCCTCGTCCTCGCCGAGATCTGCAAGGCACAGATCCTCAAGATAGGCCATATCCTCGCCGATATCGTCGATGCTGTCGGCAAGGTCGGCGCACTTGGCCTCAAGAGCCTCGGTATCGCCGGCCAGAGACTCGAGCACGTCGATGACGGCCAGCATGAGCTTGCCATCCTTGCCGTCGGCCTTTACGCCGAGACCCTCGGCAAGCCCCTTCAGGTATGCAACTTTTTCACTTGCGGTCATGTTTGTCCCTCCTTGTGGAATGTAGGAAAACGGGGAATATACAATAATATTCCCCGTATACATACGTTTTTATTACTTCGCTCTGCCGAGATACTCGCCGGTGCGGGTATCTATCTGGATCTTCTCGCCGGGCTCGATGAACAGGGGGACTTTGACCTCCGCGCCGGTCTCGAGAGTGGCGGGCTTGGTGGCGTTGGTGGCGGTGTTGCCTGCGAAGCCGGGGTCGGTGTCGGTGACCTCAAGGTCGACAAAGAAGGGAGGCTCGACGTTGAAGACCTTGCCCTTGTAGGAGTAAATGGTGCACTCCATGTTCTCCTTGACGAACTTGAAGCTGTCGCCCAGGACGGACTCGTCAACCGGCTCGAGCTCGTAGGTCTCGGGGTTCATGAAGTAGTACAGGTTGCCGTCGTTGTAGCTGTATTCCATGGTCATACGGTCAACGGTGGCGTTTTCGAACTTCGCGGTGGGGTTGAAGGAAGTTTCGGTGACGGCGCCGGTGATGACGTTCTTCATCTTGGTGCGGACAAAGGCCGCGCCCTTGCCGGGCTTGACATGCTGGAACTCAACGACCTGCATGACCTGACCGTCCATCTCAAAGGTAACGCCGTTCCTGAAATCGCCTGCTGTAATCATAATAGGTGATCCTCCTATAACTTTTAACTCTTTAACTCTGATATTTTACATTATGAAGCCGCATATTGCAAGATTATTTTCTCTTTTTGATGCCGTTTTCGATGTTTTCTCCGCCGGCCTCGCGTTTTCCGGTGCGCTTTTCAAACGCGACCTGTATCATATACACCACGAGAGCCAGAACTCCGACGAGGTAGAGTATGTTGCGCAGCATCACGGGAAAGGCGGGGATGAAGCTCTGCAGCAGAGCCGTGACGCAGACGATGATGAAGCCCATGTACATCAGCGGGGTCATGGAGATTTCTTTTTTTGCCTTTTTAGTGTTCTTTGCCATGTTTTCTCCTCCGTTTATCACAAAATTATAAGCTCCTTGTTAGCGTGGGTGATGTTCTCGCAGCCGTCCTCCCGCAGGATGAGCACGTCCTCGATCCTGACGCCGAATTTCCCCGGCAGGTATATCCCCGGTTCGGCGGAAATGACCGCGCCGGCCGGCATCGGGGCGCTGGACGAGGGGGAGGCCGAGGGTGACTCGTGGATGTCGAGCCCCAGCGAGTGGCCGAAGGAATGTCCGAAATATTCGCCGAAGCCCGCGTCCGAGATGACCTTCCGCGCCGCGCCGTCGATCTCAGCGCCGCTGACACCCGCCCGTGCCGCTTTTATGCCCTCGAGCTGGGCGCGCAGGACAACGTCATAGACATTTTTCATTTCCTCGGTCGCGTGGCCTACCGCGACGGTGCGCGTCATGTCCGAGCAGTAGCCGTTTTTAACGCAGCCGAAGTCCATGGTGACAAAGTCGCCGTTTTCAACGGGCTTGTCGGAGGGCACGCCGTGGGGCATGCTGGAATTCGCGCCCGAAACGGCGATGGGGTCAAAGGAGTTGCCCTCGCCGCCGTGCTTGAGGAGCCTGTAGCTTATCTCGGCGGCTATGTCGCGCTCCGTTACGCCCGGGCGGATGATGCGCAGAACGTCGTCGAGCGCTTTTTCGGCGATAGCCTGCGCCGCGCGCATATGCGCCTGCTCCTGTTCGTCCTTGGAAGCGCGAAGCTCGTTAAATATGCTCTGGCAGGGCGTGAGCTCCAGCCCCAGCAGCTTTTCGTAGTTAAGATACTGCCCGTGCGGCAGGCTCAATTCCTCCGCGCCGAGCGACTTCACCGCGCAGGAAGCAAGCTCGGCCTTTATAAGCTCGGAAAGCCGTTTTCCCGCGCCGAAGAGCCTCAGCCCGAAATCCGCGGAAACGGTTTTTTCGGCGGCCTCGATGTATCGGGAATCGGTGAAAAGGAAGGCGCGCTCCCGCGTTATGAGCACCGCGCCGTCGGTAAAGGTAAAGCCCGACGCGTAGAGCTGGTTTTTCACGTCGGTTATCAGAACGCCGTCAAGGTTTTTCTGAGCGAGCTTCTCCCGAATTTTCAAAAGCCTGTCCAATTTCGCGCCTCCGAATGAAATATACTATATCTTATCACCATTCCGACCGCGTTTCAAGGCTTTTCCCTTCCGGTACCCGCGCGGCCGTCCGCGTTGAGAATGGCGCGTATCATTTTTGCGCTAAACCGAATACCTCCTGCGGCTGATGTTTGATTTGAACTGTTGAAAAAATATTATAATGTGTTATAATATAAATTCAATACATTTAATGTTGCTTTTATCGTTATTGTATATTAAACGGAGGTTTTTAAGATATGGCAAAGAAACAGTTTAAGGCCGAGAGCAAGCGTCTGCTCGACCTGATGATCAACTCGATCTACACAAACAAGGAGATCTTCCTGCGCGAGATCATTTCAAACGCGTCGGACGCTATCGACAAGCTCTGCTACCTGTCCCTGACCGACGACAAGGTCGGTCTTGAGCGCTCGGATTACCGCATCCGCATCACCGTCAACAAGGACGAGCGCACCATCACCGTTTCCGACAACGGCATCGGCATGACTCAGGACGAGGCCGAGAAAAACCTCGGCGTCATCGCCAAGAGCGGCTCCTACAAGTTCAAGAGCGAAATGGATTCCGAGGAGGCCGGGAAGGACGACATCTCCATCATCGGACAGTTCGGCGTGGGCTTTTATTCCGCCTTCATGGTGTCCGACAAGGTCACCGTCATCACCAAAAAGTACGGCGAGGAAAAGGGCGTCCGCTGGGAGAGCACCGGCGCGGACGGCTACACGGTCACCGAGTGCGATAAGTACACCGCCGGCACCGACGTTATCATGCACATCAAGGAGGACACCGAGGAGGAGATCTACGGTTCGTACCTCGAGATATGGAAGCTCAAGTCCCTTGTCAAGAAGTATTCCGACTACGTGCGCTGGCCCATCGTCATGGACATCACCCATCAGGAGCAGCAGCCCACCGGCGAGGAGGACAAGGACGGCAAGCCCATCATGCAGACCGTGAACGTCACCGCTCCCGAGACGGTCAACTCCATGGTGCCCATCTGGCAGCGGAGCAAGGCCGAGGTCACGGACGAGCAGTGCGTCGAGTGGTACAAGGAGACCACCCGCGACCAGACCGACCCCGCCGTCACGCTCAGGGTCAACGCCGAGGGTACTATATCCTACAAGGCGATGCTTTTCGTCCCCGGCAAGGATATCGACAACGGCATCTCCGGCGCGACGAAAAAGGGCATCAAGCTCTACTGCAACGGCGTTCTCATAATGGAGGACTGCGACAAGCTCATCCACGACTACTTTGAGTTCGTCCGCGGCGTCGTGGATTCGCCCGACCTGAGCCTGAACATCTCCCGTGAGATACTTCAGCACAACCGCCAGCTCAAGGTCATCGGCCAGAACCTTGAAAAAAAGATCAAGGGCGAGCTGGAGAAAATGATGAAGGACGACCGTCCCAAGTACGAGAACTTCTGGAAGAACTTCGGCATCCACATCAAGTGCGGCGTGTGCGACGAATACGGCCGCTACACCGATTTCCTCAAGGATCTGCTCATTTTCTATACCTCCGAGGACTCTCAGGTGACCCTCAAGGAGTATACCGACAATATGCCCGAGAGCCAGAAGGCCATCTACTACGCCTCGGCCGACACCGTAAAGCACGCGATGAGCCTGCCCCAGTGTGAGGAGGTACGCTCCCGCGGCTATGAGATACTCTATCTCGACCATCCCATCGACGAGACCGTTCTGCAGCAGATCAGGATGATCGAGGGCAAGCCCTTTGTCAACATCCTCACCGAGGATCTGGGCTTCCAGACCGACGAGGAGAAGAAGGCCGCCGAGGAAAAGACCGTCGAGAACAAGGAGCTGCTCGACTTCATACGCGACAGTGTCGGTGACGAAAAGCTCAAGCAGGTGACGCTCTCGAACAAGCTCGTATCCTCGTCCTGCTGCCTGACCTCTACCGGCGGCTTCACGCTGGAGATGGAAAAATATTTCCGCAACGGCCCGAGCGAGGAGATGCGCAAGCTCCGCGCCGACCGCGTTCTGGAGCTCAACGCCTCTCACCACGCCTTCGAGGCCATAAAGGCTGCCTACGAGTCCGGCGATAAGGACAGGGCCGCTGCCATGTCCAAGATCCTTTATGCCCAGTCCGAGCTCATCGCCGGCGTCGAGGTCGAGGATCCCACCGCTTACGCCGAGCTCGTCTGCACTCTTTTTTAAGCCGCGTTAAGAATGGCGCAAGTCTGTATTGCGTCAGCCCGACCGGTGATACCGGAAGTTGACGCTTTTGCACTCGCGCTCTTAATAACTATGCTCGCCCCTACAAAAAATGAGGCGATCCAAAATAATACTGCCGTAGGGGCGGCCATTGGCCGTCCGCCCGGCGGCTGCCGGAGAGCGATCCGCATTGAAACAATACGTCTCGTTTTTGCGTCAGCACGAATATGCCATGCGGAGGTACTTGGTATATTGCCATTGTCTAAATGACAGCGCATCAAAAACCCCGCACCCGTAGGGGCGGCCATTGGCCGTCCGCCTGTGAAAATTCGCAGCGGTGCGGAACAGAGTGCGGGTGCGAAACAGACTATTGCCATTGTCACCGGTCGAGCTGACGCAAAAACGATTATTTGAATTGTAGCAACGGCAGGGAAAAAGCAACGGCAGGGAAAAAGCAACGATAGGAAAAAATATGAACGATAAACTCGGAGTTTACATTCACATACCCTTCTGCGTGTCCAAATGCGGCTACTGCGATTTCTACTCGGTGCCGGGCGGAAGCCGGCGGATGCCGGACTATCAGTCGGCGCTGCTGAGCCATATCTCCGAATCGGCGGAGGCTATGCAGAGCTATGAGATCGACAGCATCTATATCGGCGGCGGAACGCCGAGCTGCTACGGAGCAAAGCGCATAATCGAGATACTCGACGAGCTCAAGCGCATGGGCAACGTGCGCCTGGATTCGGAGATAACGCTCGAGGTGAATCCTGACACGGTGAAGCTCGACGAGCTCAAGGCCCTGCGCCGCGAGGGAGTCAACCGCCTTTCCGTCGGCGTGCAGTCGGCAAACAACGACATCCTCAAGATCATCGGCAGGAGGCACAACTTCCTGCAGGCCGAGCAGGCGGTGGACACCGCCCGCAGAGCCGGTTTCGAGAACGTCAGCCTTGACCTCATCTACGGTCTGCCCAGCCAGACCAAGGGCGACTGGGCCGACACGCTTTCAAGGGCGCTCGAGCTGCATCCGGAGCATCTTTCCTGCTATGCGCTAAAGCTCGAGGAGGGCACGCCCATGTATCGCCGCTATCTCAGCTCCCCGCTCATCCCCGATGAGGACGAGCAGGCGGATATGTACCTTTACACCGTGGACACGCTCAAGCACTACGGCTTTGAGCAGTACGAGATATCTAATTTCGCGGTCCCGGGCTACGAGTCGAGGCATAACATGAAATACTGGAGGCTCGAGGACTACATGGGCTTCGGCCCCGGCGCTCATTCCTGCGTCAACGGCGTGCGCTACAGCTATGTGCGCGATCTGGATAAATACATCTCCGCCGTGGTGGGCGACAGCATGATAATCGATGAGTACGAGCCCATCGTGCCCGTGCAGAAGGCCGCCGAGTATCTCATGCTCGGTATGCGTACCGTCCACGGCATATCTCAGGCGGAATACCATAGAATATATCGCAGCGACTGGACTCCGATAGAGGAGACCTTCGAGCTTTTCGACAAGAAGGGCTGGGCGACCAAAAAGGACGGACGCTGGAGCCTCACGCCCGCGGGCTTTCTCATCTCCAACGTGCTGATAAACGCGGTTCTTGAGGCGCAGACGGGCGCGAAGGTCGAAAACAATCCCTGGATGAAGGGCGCGTTCGAGGCCTCCGCCAAGCAGACCCTGCCCGAGGGCGAGCTTGAACGCTTTGAGGAGAAATACCGCGGCAGAACCGAAAGAAGCGGCTGACAGGAGGGGAAAGATATGGCTAAAGGCAAGCACGAATCCTCGAAAAAGACAAAAGCCAAAACCGAAAAAACAAAGAAGTCAGCCGCAAAGTCCGGAGCGGGAAAGAAAGCGGTGCTATACGCCGTTTGCGCGCTGGCGCTCATAGCCGCCGCTGCCGTGGCCGTCGGCCTTTTCGCCGGGAGATCGTCGAAGATACATCCGAACATGACTCTCGGCGGCATTGAGATCGGCGATATGAGCGTTACGGAGGCTGAAAAGGCCCTGCGCGGGGGCGGCTGGGAGCAGCTCGACGGCGGCTCCGTCGCCGTGACGCTGCCGGGCGGCTTTGAATTTACCGTCACCGCCGCCGAGGCGGGGCTCGATATGGACTGCGCCGAGGCCGCTCAGGCCGCCTACGACTACGGCCACAGCGGAAACCCCATAAAGGACCTGGCCGCGTATTTTAAATGCATAACCGGCAGGGTCACCGCGGCGGATATCCTTGCCGACGCCAATGCCGACGGCATCCGCGCCAAGGTCAATGCCGCGCTCGAGGACTATGACGAGCGCATGGGCAAGGGCTATGAGCTCGACACGGAGGCAAAATGCCTCAGACTCATAAAGGGCGCGGATAAGATAGAGATCGACGCCGACAGGCTGTGCGGCATGATAACGGAGGTCTTCGCCGAGGGCGGAGACAGTCTTACTTACACGGCCGATATCGGCAGCGCCTCCGAGCCGGACTTTGCAAAGCTCCATGAGGAGATCTTCGCCGAGGCTGTCGACGCGAAGTACGACCCCGAGACACGCAGAGCCACCGAGAGCACCGTCGGAGTTGATTTCGACGTTGAAAAGGCTCAAAAAATCTGGGAGGCGGCTCAGCCGGGAGAGCTCATCGAGATCCCCGTGGCCGTGACCATGCCCAAATACACCACCGAGCAGCTTGATGCCATGCTCTTTGCCGACAAGCTCGGCTCACAGAAAACGAGCTACGCCAGCTCCGCCTCCGGCAGGGCGACTAACGTTGAGCTCGCGGCCGCCAAGATAAACGGCGTTATTCTCAACCCCGGCGAGACCTTCTCGTATAACGACGTCGTCGGCGAGCGAACGACGGCGGCCGGCTTCAAGACCGCCGCGGCCTACTCCGGCGGCAAGGTCGTGCAGGAGGTGGGCGGCGGTATCTGCCAGGTATCCTCCACGCTCTACTGCGCGGCGCTTTACGCAAATCTTGAGATCGTCGCACGCGACTGCCATCATTTCGCGGTCAGCTACCTGCCATGGGGGCTTGACGCCACGGTGAGCTGGGGCGGTCCGGAGTTTAAATTCAAAAACAACCGGGAATTCCCGATAAAGATCGTGTCCAAATGCGTTGACAGGCAGCTCACGGTCGAGATATGGGGCACGGATGTGGACGGAAGCTACGTCGAGATGACCTATTCCGCATCCACCGCCTATGACAGCAAGTATCCGGACGTGGCGGTCGGCACGAGAGCGACTACCTACCGCTGCGTTTACGATAAGGACGGCAACCTTATAAGCCGGACGAAAGAAGCCGGCAGCTACTACTATTACCACGATGAGGACATCAAGTGGCCCTCCACCCCCGAGCCGACACAGACGCCGACGCCCGTTCCCACGCAAACACCGACGCCGGCGCCTACCGAGGAGCCTGTTCCTACCGCGCCCGTCATAGATACGGATGAATCACCGTCACTGGACCCTTAATGACTATAGATTGGAGAAAGACATCATGGAAAAGGAAAGATTCTATATCACGACCCCGATTTACTACCCCTCGGATAAGCTTCACATAGGACACACCTACTGCACCGTCGCGACCGACGCGATAGCGCGGTACAAGCGTCTGCGCGGCTATGACGTCATGTTCCTTACCGGCACCGACGAGCACGGTCAGAAGATCGAGGAAAAGGCCAGGGAGGCCGGCGTTTCGCCGAAGGAATTCGTCGACAGGATAGTCGAGGGCCCCGGCGGCATCATCGACCTGTGGAAGCTCATGAACATCTCCAACGACCGCTTCATCCGCACCACCGACGATTACCATGTCAAGGCCGTCCAGCGCATTTTCAGGAAGATGTATGACAATGGCGATATATACAAGGGCGCGTACAAGGGTATGTACTGCACCCCCTGCGAGAGCTTCTGGACGGAGAGCCAGCTCGTAAACGGCAAATGCCCCGACTGCGGCCGCGATGTGCATTACGCCGAGGAGGAGGCCTATTTCTTCCGTCTTTCCAAGTATGCCAAGCCCGTTCAGGAGCTGCTTGAGACCGGCGAGTTCTTGCAGCCTGCCTCCCGCGTGAACGAGATGATAAACAACTTCATAAAGCCCGGCCTTGAGGATCTGTGCGTCTCACGCACGAGCTTCAAGTGGGGCATCCCCGTGGACTTCGATCCGGGCCATGTCGTGTATGTCTGGGTCGACGCGCTGTTTAACTACTGCACCGCGCTGGGCTTCCTCAACGACCGCTACGACGATTTCGACAAGTACTGGCCCGCCGTGCACCACATCGTCGGCAAGGAGATCGTCCGCTTCCACTCCATCATCTGGCCGGCCATGCTCATGAGCATGGGTATGCCCCTGCCGAAAAAGGTCTTCGGTCACGGCTGGCTGCTTCTGGGCGGCGGCAAAATGTCCAAATCCAAGGGCAATGTGGTCGATCCCTATCTGCTGGCCGAGCGCTACGGCACGGACGCTCTGCGCTTCTTCCTGCTGCGCAGCTTCCCCTTCGGCTCGGACGGCAACTTCTCCATCGAGCTGCTGATCTCCTGCATCAATACGGATCTTGCCAACGACCTCGGAAACCTTGTCTCCCGTACCGTCGCCATGGTGCAGAAGTATTTCGGCGGGAAGCTTCCTGCGGAGCAGATCGGCTGCCCCGAACAGGACGCCGCGCTGACGGAGATGGCCGCTGCGCTGCATGAAAAGTACGAGGAGCAGATGGAGCATTTCATGTTCCACAATGCTCTGAACGAGGTCTTTACCGTCATTTCCCGCGCCAACAAGTATATTGACGAGACGGCGCCCTGGATTCTTGCAAAGGACGAGGTCAACCGCCCCCGGCTGGCGCGCGTGATGTATCAGCTTCTGGAGACAATCCGCATCTGCGCCGGGATGCTCCTGCCCTTCATGCCGCAGACGGCGGAGGAAATCCTGCGCCGCATCGGCGCGGGGAATACGGACTGGGACAGCCTGTGTTCCTTCGGCGTGCTTCCCGCAGAAGCCGCCGTGCAGGCAGGCCCCGCGCTCTTCCCCCGCATCGATCTGGAAAAGGAGCTTGCCGAGCTTGAGAAGATCGAGAAGGCCGCTGCCGCTCCGCAGGAGGCACCGCTTCCGGAGCCGCTGCCCCCGGTCAGCTTCGACGAGTTCTGCAAGGTGGAGATGACCGTTGTGAAGGTTCTCTCCTGCGAGAATGTCAAAAAGTCCGAAAAGCTCCTGAAGTTCAGCCTGGACGACGGCACCGGCACACCCCGGCAGATTCTCTCTGGCATCGCGAAATACTACAAGCCGGAGGAGCTGGTGGGC
>CALZAG010000044.1 GCA_945613045.1 uncultured Clostridia bacterium
CTGAGCTACCTCATCGACAACGCCGGCTACAGGTCGGCGGTGCTGAGCTTTCTGCGCTCCGTCGGCGTGGTTTAAGGCGGGAATAATGAAGAAAACACGGTGATATTATGAAGTACAAGGCGCTTATCGAAAAAATGACCCTTGAGGAAAAGGCCTCGCTCTGCTCGGGCAGGGACTTCTGGAACACTAAGGCCATAGAGCGGCTGGGCATACCCTCGATGATGCTCACCGACGGCCCCCACGGTCTGCGCAAGCAGGGCGGCAGGGTCGATCATCTGGGTCTTAACCGCTCCATCCCCGCCACCTGCTTTCCCACGGCCTCGGCCGCGGCCAACAGCTGGGACGAGGAGCTCATCGAGGAGATGGGAAAGCGGCTCGGCCTTGAGGCAAAAGCCGAGAAGGTGAGCGTGCTGCTCGGGCCGGGCGTGAATATAAAGCGCAGCCCGCTGTGCGGCAGGAACTTTGAATACTACTCCGAGGACCCATACCTCGCCGGCAAGTGCGCCGCCGCGCTCATCCGCGGCATACAGTCAAACGGCATCTCCGCCTGCGTCAAGCACTTTGCCGCAAACTCCCAGGAGCTTCTGCGCATGACCAACGACTCGGTCGTTGACGAGCGCACCCTGCGCGAGATATACCTGCCGGCCTTTGAAGCGGCAGTCAGGGAGGGCGGCGTCGGCTGCGTCATGACCTCATACAACAGGGTCAACGGCGTCTACGCCAACGAGAACACCCACCTTCTGCAGGATATCCTGTTCGGCGACTGGGGCTACAGGGGCATGGTCGTGACCGACTGGGGCGGCGATAACGACAGAGTACGCGGCCTCATCGCGGGAGACCACCTCGAAATGCCCGGCACCAGAGGCGATACCGACCGGCAGATAGTTTTCGCCGTGCGCAGCGGCGAGCTGAACGAGCAGCTTCTTGACGAGCGCGTCGACGTGCTGCTCGACACGGTGTTCTCCGCCGGAGCGGCGTTTAAGGAGAACGTGAGCTTCAGCAAAGCCGAGCACCACGCCTTTGCCGCGAGGCTCGCCGCCGAGTGCGCCGTGCTGCTGAAAAACGAGGGCGGCATACTGCCCATAAAGCCCGGCAGCCGCGTCGCGGTCATCGGCGATTTCGCGGAAACCCCGCGGTATCAGGGCGCGGGCAGCTCGCACATCGAGCCGACCATGCTCGATAACGGCCTTGACGCGCTCAAAAAAGCCGGCGTCAACGTCGTCGGCTTCTCGCGGGGCTTCAGGCGCATGGGCGGCGAGAGCAAAAGGCTGCTCAGGGAGGCCTGCCGCCTTGCCGAAAGCGCCGATATCGTCCTGCTGTGGCTGGGTCTTGACGAGGGCAGCGAGGCCGAGGGCGCCGACCGGACGCATATGCGCCTGCCGGAAAATCAGCTAAGGCTGCTTGAGGAGCTAAAAAAGGTAAATCCCAACATCGCGGTCGTGCTCTCCTGCGGCGGCGCCGTCGAGACCGGCTGGGATGAAAACGTCAAGGCCGTGCTGTACGGCGGTCTTGGCGGTCAGGCGGGCGCGGGCGCGATCGCGGAGCTGCTCACGGGAAAGCAGAATCCCTCGGGCAAGCTGGCCGAGACCCTGCCGTACCGCCTTGAGGACACGCCCTGCGCAAACTACTACCCCGGCACCGAGGCCACCAGCGAATACCGCGAGGGCCTGTACGTCGGCTACCGCTACTACGACACGGCGGACGTCCCCGTGAAATACCCCTTCGGCTTCGGCCTGAGCTACACGAGCTTTGAGTACGGCGGCATGAGCCTTGACGGCGCGGGCGTGAGCTTCACCGTCAAAAACACCGGCTCCGTCGCGGGAGCCGAGATAGCGCAGGTGTACGTCGCGCCGAAATGCGGCGGCGTTTTCCGTCCGAAAAAGGAGCTGCGCGGCTTTGCGCGCGTGTATCTTGAGCCGGGCGAGAGCCGCAGCGTACATATAGAGCTTCCCGAGCGCGCCTTCGCCTACTGGAACACGGTCACAGGCGGCTGGGCCGTCGAGGGCGGGAGCTACGAGGTGCTCGTCGGAAGCTCCTCGCGCGACATCCGTCTGAGCGCGGAGCTCACCAAGCCCGGCGACGGCGCTCCGGACCCCTACACGGACGAGGTCTTCGCGCCCTACCGCTCGGCGGACATAACACCCGTCCCCGACGACCGCTTCGCCGCCCGGCTCGGGCGGGCTAGACCGCCGCGGCTCTGGGACCGCGCCGCGCCGCTTGAATCCAATTCCGCCATCCTCCAGGGCGCATACCTCCGGCGCGGCCTCGGAAGGCTCATTTATGAGCTCGTAGATACCGTCCGCCGTGTGCTGCTGCTTGTCGGAGATAAGGGCGGCGCTAACAACGCCATATTCGCCCTGAGCCTGCCCTACCGCGGGCTTGCGCGCTTCACCGGTTACTTCACCGAGGCGCGGGCAAGGGCGCTCGTGCGCGTCATAAACCGCGAAAAAGGCGCTCTGCGGGGCTTCCTGAGCGCGGGACGCGATAAATGACGGCCGCGGCGGATACAAATTTTTTCTTTTTGACATCCGTACCGCTTTGTGCTAAAATACCAATACTGCATAAAATACGTGCTGTGTTTTGGAAGCGGCAATATTGTTGTTTACAAATTGTAGCTAAATGTGGTATAGTAACTGCATCGGAATAACTAAGAATAAAATTGGGAGGAATTCAATCATGTGCATTAAGGCAATCGCCAACTTTGACTTTGAGGCTGCCAAGGATCATGTCAAGGAAACCATCAAGTATCTCGACGCGGGCAAGATCCTCGGCGTTGCAGGTCTCGCTCTTGAGCTCGACCCCAAGGCGCTCGTAAATAAGGTCAAGGATAAGCTCTCCGACGAGGACGTCAAGCTCGCCGTTCAGAAGAAGCTGAGACTCGTTTCCGACATCGTCGGCTGGGTTCCCACCTACATCGAAGGTCTCGTTGGCGCAGTTCAGGGCTACAAAGCCTGAGCCATACCGTCAATATCGAAAAAACTCCGGAGCGAAAGCTTCGGAGTTTTTTTATCTGTCTGAAATCATCCTGCCGACTGGCGGACGGCCAATGGCCGCCCCTACGGGTGCAGGGTTTTTATTGACGCTGTCATTTAGGTAATGGTTATATGCCGACTATCTCAATTATCACCGGTCGGGCTGTCGCAATATAGAAACGCACTATCTTAATGCGAATTGGCGGTCTGCCAAGACCGAGCATCGCTCGTCCGCCGGCGGCTGCCGGGAAGCAATTCGCATTCAAATCGTGCGTGTCGCTTTTGCGCTGTCCCGACCGGTGAGATCGGCAATGGTCATTTTATTTCCCGCCTGTCGGTGGACGGACGGCCAATGGCCGCCCCTGCAGGCGCGACTATAAAACCACTGTCATTCGGAGAATGGTAAAATACCGAAAACCTCCGCAGATAATAACCGGGCCACGGGACCGCGGATCGCCGTATGGCAAGACCGTCAGCCCTGAACGGTTATCGTATCGGCGGCGGTGATCCTGCCGATGTCCTTTCCGCCGTAGGTGCCATAGAAATCCCAGCTTACGGAAACGGGGATGCTGACGGTCTCGCCGAGCTCCGCAGGCACGGTCAGGGTCATGCTCGTCATGGGCGCGGCGTTCATATACTGCTCGCTCTTATAGCTGATGCCCGGGCTCGTGAAGCTGTAGTCGGTGCCGTTTACGTTCACAACGCCGTTGTGCGGGCCGACGGAGAGCGTGTAGGAATACAGCACAAGGTCGAGCTGCAGCGTAAGCTCCCTGTCGTTTGCCGAGCTGACCGACCAGTTGACCTGCATATTGAGCTTGGTTCCGGTATTGCTGGAAAAGCTTCCGGATTCGCTGACCGTGCGGGTGCTGGCGGCGGGCGTGGGCTCGGGCGCGGAGGTCGGCTGGGCTGTGGGGAGCACGGTCGGCTGCGGCGACGGGGTCGCGGCGGCGACGGCATTGTCGCTGACCTCGGGCTTTTCGCTCACGGACGGCGCATTGCGCTTGATGCTGCTTCCGGTCGCCCACGCGGATATGGCGGCAATGATGATCAGTACCAGCACCAGGCTTATAAATACATTGGTTCTGTGCTTATCCATACATTTCTCCGTTCTGCCGCTGCGCGGCAAGTGCTGTAATCGATTATACACCATCCCCCGTCAAAAATCCATACCTTAAGCGATCCCGTGCTCCGACAGTTTTCGGGATTTGTTGACAAATGGGGGCAAAAATATATATAATATGTTATTGAATCATTGCCGGGGGGAGTGGAGCTGCTTGGCAAAGGGTGGAAAACATCTGAATACCCGGTCCCGCAGAAGATCCGCGGGCAGCCGCAGCGGCGCGCACCTGTCGGAGGCGGACAGGGCGCGGGCGGCAAGGTGCAGGGCCCGCCATATCCGGCGGCGCGGCCAGCTCCGCGCGGGGGCGCCCCAGATGCTCATAATGCTGCTGTTGTGCGTCTTCATGATATCGCCTCTCAGAGGCTGCCAGATCACCGACAGCGGCTTCATCGGCTATGCCGCGGCGCAGGAGATCGCTTTCGGCGACGCCGGCATCTCACAGGACAAGGCAAACGACGTTTCGGCCGAAATGATAAAGCTCGACGGGCAGCTGTACTACAAAGTGCAGTTTTCAGGCTCCGTCACGGACTACAGATACATCATCGACGCCGAGACCGGCGATATCCTCGCTCAGGGCTTTTACCGGATCGGGGAAACGTAAAAAGTTTAGACACATTTGCTCAAAGTGTGTAAATTTTGGTGCATATATCACAAAAAACCTCACTTTGAAGGCATATATTGTGGTTGCATCCTCTGAAAATTTGTGTTATACTGTTAACGCTATTGTGAAGTCGCACGCCCGTTTGAGGCGTGATACTACTTTGTAAACGTTCGATACCGCAGTTTTACCGGGCTGCCGTATCACCGTGTTAAATAGTAAATCATATTTAAAGGAAGGAAGAACCATATGATGAACGAAAAGTACGCACCCCTATTCACTCCGTTCAAGATCGGCAATGTCGAGATAAAAAACCGCATTGTCCAGTGTTCCATGGGCGGTACCTCTCTGTTTGGCTGGCTTGAGCCCTGCCATTTCGACAAAGAGGCGGCATATTTCCTGCTCCAGAGAGCCCAGAAGGGCGTTGGCCTCGTCCTCCCCGGTATGCAGTGTGTCCGTGACACCATGGGCCGCCGCTGGCTGTATCAGAACAAGAGAATGTTCAAGCAGCTCAAGGAGTACATGGTTGAGTACCACAAGACCGGCGCGAAGCTGTTTATCCAGCTTGCAGCAGGCTTCGGCCGTTCAATGGCCGTCACCCCCTGGATGGTCGTCCTGAACAAGAACCCCATCCTCAACAAGCTCGCTTCCCCCATCGTTGACGTAAGCTACAGCTGCGCATCCGCTTCCGCAACTCCTAACCGCTGGCAGGAGGATATGCTCTCCCGTCCCATGACCGTTAAGGAGATCCACGAGATGGTCGAGGCCTTCGGCAAGACCGCAAAGATGCTGCGCGACGCAGGCGTCGACGGTGTTGAGATCCACGCCGTTCACGAAGGCTACCTGCTTGACCAGTTCACCATGGAGAACTGGAACTGGCGTGAAGACGAGTACGGCGGCTCCTTCGAGAACCGTTTCCGCTTCCCCGTTGAGATCGTTCAGTGCATCAAGAGATATGCCGGCGACGACTTCCCCGTATCCCTCCGTTACTCCGTCGTTTCCAAGACCAAGGGCTGGGGCAAGGGTGCAATGCCTTACGAGACCGACTTTGAAGAGTGGGGCCGCGACATGGCAGAGTCCGAGAAGGCTATCAAGTACCTCGGCGACGCAGGCTACGACTTCTTCAACTGCGACAACGGTACTTACGACGCATGGTACTGGGCACATCCGCCTCAGTACATGCCCGACAACTGCAACCTCGCAGACGTCGAAATGATCAGAAATTACACCGACAAGCCCGTGGCTTGCGCAGGCCGTATGCTCCCCGAGACCGCTGCCGAAGAGATCGCAGCCGGCCGTCTCGACGCTATCGCAATCGCTCGTCAGAACCTCGTTGACCCCGACTGGATCCTCAAGATTCAGGAAGGCAGGGAAGACGAGATCAAGCCCTGCATCCGCTGCCACAACGGCTGCTTCAACTTTGCAAAGTACAAGGGCACCGCAAACATCCAGGGTCTGGAAGACTCCCTGCACCTTGGCCGCTGCGCTCTGACTCCTTCCACCATGCAGCACAACCGCTACAAGATCGTTCCCACCAAGCACCCCAAGAAGGTCGCTATCATCGGTGCCGGTATCGGCGGCGTAGAGGCAGCTCTGGTTCTGAAGCAGCGCGGCCACAAGCCCGTTATCTTTGAGAAGACCGACAGGATCGGCGGTCTGTTCCTCACTGCTTCCGCAATGAGCTTCAAGGAGAACGACAAGGCTCTTATCACCTGGTACGAGAACGAAGTCAAGAAGCAGGGTCTCGACATCCGCTTCAACACCGAGATCAACGACCTCGGCACCGTCCGCGGCTTCGACGAGATCATCGTCGCCACCGGCGCTGTTCCCAGAAAGATGGTCATCCCCGGCTTCGAGAAGTGCCTGACCTTCACCCAGCTCCTGCGTGAGAAGTACCCCGTAGGCGATAAGGTGCTGTTCTTCGGCGGCGGCCAGTCCGCCTGCGAGGCTGCATACGAGATGATCAAGCAGGGCAAGCACCCCATCATCGTCGAGTTTGCAAAGGACCTCGTTCCCGCTCAGAACGTCTGCCTGTCCAACGCTTCCTTCCTGCGTGACGCCATGGAATTCCATAAGGTTCCCGTCTACCTTGAGCACACCATCCGTGAGATCAAGGATAAGACCGCTGTTGTCGCTTCCAAGGACGGCAAGAACGTATTTGAGATCGAGTACGACAACATCGTAAACGGCATCGGCTTTGTTCCCGCTCCCGTAGGCGGCAAGGGTGCAAACATCCACCGCGTCGGCGACTGTGTCACCATCGGCAACCTGCGTACCGCTATCTGGCGCGCATGGGACGTCGCAATGAAGATATAGTCTTCAGCGCGGATACCCGTTAAAGCAAAAATTGAATGCAGCGCTGTCTGAGCGATCAGACAGCGCTGTTTTTCATTTCTCTTCGGTTTTATCCTCCGCCTCGGAGCTGACCTTCACTATCAGCTTTTTGAGAAATCCGGGGACGGGCGCGCCCATGGCCGCGGCGTTTTCTACGATGCTGCCGAGCTCGGTGAACGTGTACCAGACCGTGACCAGCGGCGTTATCATGCAGCGGCAGCCGAGGTCAAAAACGCCGATTCCCAGATTATCGCCCACCACGTTCAGGGCGATATCGCACATGGCCGCCACCAGCACCGCGAAGATGCTGCCCAGCTTATGCCACAGCCCCTGCCTTGCCGCGGCGCTGCTCCAGCTTCGGTTGTATATCGCCGCGCAGGTGCCGGTTATATAGTCCAGCGCGGTCGCCAGCAGCCACAGTATTATGAGCCAGCCCACCCATCCGAAAAGCGCCGTGCCGAAGGCGGCGGCCGCCGTCAGCGCGGCCTTAATCTCCGAGGCTTTATCGGGTGTGTTCACTTTTACTCCTCCCCCTCGAAGTAGCGGCGCATGATCTCCATAACTCTGAGCATATCCTCGCTCAGGTCAAGGCCGCCGTCGTTTTTGCCCTTAAGAGCGCCCGCTTCGACATAGCGCTGCGCCATCTCACGATAGCCGGAGGGCATATCCTCAAGGCTGTTCCATCTTACCATTTCGTCCTCACTTCCCTCTATTACATATTCCACGCCGAAGGCGCGGCAGACGCCCCGGCATATGGCCTCGCCGAGAGCTACGGTGTTGGCGACGATCCAGCGCGCCAGCTCCGGATCGTCGTGGAACTCGCACTCGACATAGGCGCATATCGCGTTTGAGTTGCGTATCTCGTAAAACTGCTTCTCCCTGACCCCGTATACCGAGCGGTAGAGCGTTATCGCGTCGATCTCCTCGTATATCGGCAGCGCTATCGCCAGCCTGTCGTCGCTTCGGAGGGAGATGAACACGACGCAGCCCCTGCCGCCGCCGGCGTTGGTGTGGATGGGCAGATGCAGGTCCGCGCCCCAGGCGTTGGACTGCCTGACGCTCTCCTCGATCTCCTGCCCCTCGGGGGCTTTTTTCACCTCGAAGCCGCAGCGCAGGAGCGCCTTTTCGGCCGCGGCCGCTATCAGGTTGCACTGGGTCTGCTCGTTCGTGTTCCCCGCCGCGTACAGATTCGCCGTCTGCTTTGACGGAGATAAATATATTTTCAAAGTCATCCTCCTTTTGCCGCCGGTGCGCATATGCCGCAGTGCCGGCGTCGTCATTTTATGCCGCAACATACTTGTTTGCCCTTCATAAACAGCCTGCATTCGGGACAAACTTGTACGCTTGCGTGCAAATTAAAGTAAAATACAGGTGTTAATTAACAGTTTGTTCATTTTGCGTTGACATTTTTAACAATATGTAGTATCATTCGAGTACCAGTTTAAATGCCAAAAGCACGCTGGGATATGGTTTATAGGAGAAGAATAAATGGACAACAAAATGGAAAAGCGCTATGGTTTGCCTACCGCGATATCCATGGTCATCGGAATAGTCATCGGCTCCGGTGTATTCATAAAAGGCGGTAAGGTGCTGTCCCTGACGGGCGGCAATCTTTTGCAGGGCATTGCAGTCGTGGGCATCGTGGGCCTCATCTGCATAATATGCTCTCTGGTTTTCGCAACTCTCGGAAGCAAGTATGAGAAGGTCAACGGCGTCGTGGACTATGCGGAGCTCGCGCTCGGTCCCAAGTACGCGTATTATGTGGGCTGGTTTATGACAACGATCTACACCCCCGCGCTGGCCGCCATGCTTGCGTTTTTCTCGTCGATGATGTTCCTGCAGCTGTTCGGCATCGCGGCGATCGACTTTGCCACGGGTCAGGTCAACCCCACCGCCATCGGCGTCGGCGCGGGCTTCCTCATGCTCGGCTACGGCGTAAACGCCCTCAGCCCCAAGATCGCGGGCAAGCTGCAGGTCGGCATGACTGTCATCAAGCTCATCCCGCTTATACTCATGGGCATAGTCGGCACCATCGCGGGGCTTGTAAACGGCGCCACTCTCGACGTCCTCAACTACGTCAACTCCCCGGAATACGTGGCCGTTGACGGCTCCGGCTTCTTCAAGGCGATAGTCGGTTTCGCCTTTGCGTATGAAGGCTGGATCCTCGCGACCTCGATAAACGCGGAGCTTAAGGACTCCAAGAAAAACCTCCCGCGGGCGCTTGTTATCGGCGCTCTTGTGACCATCGTCATCTACGCTCTGTACATATGGGCGATGAGCGTCGTCGGCGACGTCAATACCATCATCGCAACGTGGCCGTTCGGCGAGTCTCTGCCCCGCATCGCGTTCTCGACGCTCTTCGGCAACGTCGTCGGCACCATCGTTTATGTGTTTATCACCATCTCCTGCCTCGGCACGATGAACGGACTTATCATGGCCTCCTGCCGTAATATGTACTCCATCTCCATCCGCGGCATGGGCCCCAGGCCCGAATTCTTCGGTCACGTCGACACTCAGAACAACTTCGCCATCAAGTCCTCCGTCCTCGGCATGATGCTCGCCGGCTTCTGGTACGCCTGGACGGTCATGATGTGGATGGGCGGTCCCGGGCTCTTCGGCTCGGTTCACGGCTCCGAGTGGTTCGCGTGGGAGCCCGACGAGATCGGCATCATCTGCCTGTACCTCATGTACATCCCAATGATGATCGGCCTCATGGCAAAGGCGAAGGATCTCAACCCCGTAAAGCGCTTCGTGCTTCCCGCGCTGGGCGTTCTGTGCTGCCTGTTCTTCTGCTACGCCATCTGGGTGGGCTACGGCTGGAAGCAGTGCACCGGCTTCCTGATATTCTTCGCGATCGTGATGTTCATCGGCTGGCTGCTTGAGCGCTGCCGCGTGAAAAAAGCCGCGGGACAGAAAACCTGAGAATGAGAAAAACCGCTTCGTTCGTCTGAACGAAGCGGTTTTTCGTGTCAAAAAGGCTTCCCCTTGAGGGGAAGCTGTCGGCCTCAAGGCCGACTGATGAGGTGTGCGGGAAAATGCCGCATTTTAAGGAAACTTCCGGCGAATTCGCAACATATTCCACCTCATCCGGCGCTTCGCGCCACCTTCCCCTCAAGGGGAAGGCATTCAGCGGCTACGAAGCAGAATGAGGCTTATCGACAGTCTGAACGAAGCGGTTGCTTTTTTATCCTTGTATCTCAGTAGGCGACGCCCCAGTAGATCATATGCTTTGCCTTTTTGCCGCATATGGGGCAGGTGTCGCCGAGGTTCTCCTGCTCGAAGGGGATGCAGCGCGAGGACA
>CALZAG010000045.1 GCA_945613045.1 uncultured Clostridia bacterium
CGGATCGAAGCTCTTAAGGACGTGACATTCGAGATAGAAAAGGGCGAGATATGCGTTATCGTCGGCGCCTCGGGCGCCGGCAAAACCACGCTTCTAAACATACTCGGCGGCATGGACAGCCTCACGGAGGGCAGCGTGATCCTCGACGGGCAGGAGATATCGGCTTACAATGCAAAGCAGCTCACGACATACAGGCGGTATGACGTCGGCTTTGTGTTCCAGTTTTATAATCTCGTACAGAACCTGACGGCCCTTGAAAACGTTGAGCTTGCATCCCAGATTTGCCGCGACCCGATGGATCCGGCCGAGGTCATAGAGCTCGTCGGACTCAAGGACAGAGCAAGCAATTTCCCTGCGCAGCTTTCCGGCGGTGAGCAGCAGCGTGTTGCTATCGCAAGAGCGCTTGCAAAGAATCCAAAGCTTATGCTCTGCGATGAGCCGACGGGTGCGCTCGACTATAACACCGGCAAGGCCGTTTTGCAGCTTCTGCAGGACTGCAGCCGTAAAAACGGCATGACAGTCGTTATCATAACCCATAACCAGGCGCTCACAGCCATGGCGGACAGGGTCATCTCCGTCAAAAGCGGAACCGTCACAAACATAAGCATCAATCCCGATCCCACACCCATTGAAAACATAGAGTGGTAGCAAGATGAATCCATCAACAGTAAAACTTACGCTCAGAGAGATAAAAAACAGCCTCGGGCGCTATATGGCCATTTTCGCCATTATAGCACTGGGGGCCGGTCTGTTTGTCGGCCTGCGGCTGTCAAGGCCGGACTTTATCGAAACGTACGACCGTTATATAGACGAGACGAACTTCTATGATTTTCGCCTTGTGTCGACTCTCGGCCTTACTGAGGACGACCTGCGGGAAGTCATGAAGATCGATGGAGTGACCGCGGCTGAGGGAGCGGTCAGCGCTGATTTTCTTTTTAATTCCGAGAGTGAGGATAATCTCATCATGGTTGCTCAGAGCATACCGGATGAGATCAATCTCATAGACTTGAAGTGCGGACGTATGCCCCAAAAGGGCAGCGAGTGCCTTGCAGATCCGGAGCTGTACTCCGAGGACGATATCGGCAGAAAGATAAAGCTCTCCAAAGATAACAGCGAGCAGACGTTTGATATCTTTGCATATGACGAATATACTATCGTGGGCCTTACGGAAACTGTGCTGTACATAAACCTTGAGCGCGGCTCGAGCACCCTCGGAAACGGCAGCGTCGAGGGCTATGTGTACATCCCAAAGGACGGCTTCTCCACCGATTATTTCACCGATATATACCTTTGCGTCGAGTCGGAGGGATATGTGTATTCAGATGAATATGAAAGCTCGATCGAGCCTTACATAAAGCCGCTGGAGGCCTTTATGGAGGAGCGGGCGGTCATCAGGCACGACGATATAATCGACGAGGCATATGCTCAGCTTGATGAAGCCAGGGAGCAGTACGAGGAGGGTCTTGCGCAGTATACACCGGCAAAGGCGGAATACGACAGAGGCTATTCCGAGTATATGGCAAAAAAATCGGAGACTCAGGCGGAGCTTGACGCGGCAAAGGCCAAGATAGAGTCTGCGGAGGCCATGGTGCAGGATCCGTCTATTCTTGACGGGAAGCAGGCGGAGCTTGACGCAGCCAGGGCGGAGCTTGACGCCGGAAAGGCCGAATATGAAAAGGGCCTGCGTGAATACCGGATCCTGCGCGCCGCTGCCTACGGCAACGTTGAATCACAGATTGAGTACTATGAAAACCGCATAGCGGAAAAGGAAAGTGAGATAGTCACCCTCAATGCCGAGCTTGCACAGCTCAACGCCGAGCTCGAGACAGCGACGGCGAACGGCGAGACGCTTAAGATCATTTCACTCAAATCTCAGATACGGAGCACGACCAATAAGATAAGCTCCGCCGAGTCTGATATTGAGTTTGCGCAATCGCGCCTTGAGAAGCACCGTCAGGACAAGGCGGAAGCTGATGCAAAAATGGCTCCGTATGAGCAGCAGCTTGCCGAAGCAAAGGCCCAGCTTGACAGCGGCTATGCGCAGATAGAGGCAGGGCAGGCGGAGCTGGACGCAGCCCGCGACATGATAAACAGCGGCGCCGCGGAGCTTGCGGCGGCAAAGAAAGCCTACGAACAGGGCAAAGCGGAGGCCGAGCGCGGCTTTGCCGAGGCCGAAGCGGAGCTGAAGGCCGGAAAAGCGCAACTTGACGCGGCCAAGGCGGAGCTCGACAGCGCTAAAGAGCAGCTCGATGACGCCGAAAAGCAGATAAAAAACATGGACCACGCCGACACCTATGTTCTGGGCAGGGATACCAATATCGGCTATGTCTGCTTCGAGAGCGATACGAACGTTGTGCAGAGCGTGGCGTCCGTATTCCCCGTGTTCTTTTTCCTCGTAGCCGCTCTCGTATGCCTGACGACCATGACAAGGATGATTGACGATCAGCGTGTCCAGATAGGCATACTGAAGGCGCTGGGCTACAGCTCGGGGTCTGTTATGTCAAAATATATGTTTTACTCCGGCAGCGCGACCCTGTTGGGCAGCATATTCGGCATCGGTGTCGGCAGCATTGCATTCCCCGCTATAGTTTGGTTCGGATATGGGCTGATCTACAGCTTCTCCGAGCTCGTATTCACAATGAACTGGCCGCTGGCAATCGGCATCACTGCGGCAAACCTTGCCGTGACGCTGCTTGTGACGTGGTACTGCTGCCGCAGGGAACTCAAATGTGCGCCTGCCGACCTTATAAGGCCCAAGGCTCCCGAGGCTGGAAAGCGCATCCTGCTTGAAAAGATCCCCGGAATCTGGAACAGGCTGAGCTTCATGCAGAAGGTTTCAGCACGAAACATCATGCGCTATAAAAAGAGAATATTCATGATGCTTCTGGGCATTGGCGGATGTACGGCGCTCGTGCTGACGGCGCTCGGACTGAACGACACTATACAGGGCATCGTAAAGCAGCAGTATGATGATATTATCCTCTATGACTATGAGTTGAGCCTTGCCTACGACATGACTCAGGAGGAGCAGGAGATATTCCTCGGCGACTGCGGAGATAATGTGGACAGCGCGCTGTTCCTGTACCGCGGCGAGGCGGATATATCCGGCGGTGAAACGACAAAGAGCGCGACTCTGAGCGTAAGCGACGGCAAGAATATCGAAGAATTCATTTCGCTTCACTACGAAAAAGAGCCGGTCGAATATCCCGGGCTCAACGAGGCGATCATCAACTACAACCTTGCCCGCATGATGGGCGGGGTTGAGATCGGCGACGAGATAACGATAACGAATTCAGACATGGAGACCCTCACCGTAACGGTCAGCGGATTTTTCGATAATTATGTTGACAGCTTTGTTTTTGTAAGTCCCGATACCTGCGAGGCTCAGTGGGGCTATGTACCTGAGGCAAAATCGGCTCTTGTAAATGCCCCTGAGAACATGGATGTAAACGACTGCGCAACTCAGATCGCAAAGGTCGACGGCGTCAGGACCATAAGCCTGAGCGTCGACTCCCGTGACAGGATAGGCAGCATGATGGACGGCCTGCTGTTTGTTGTCGCGGCGATAATCCTCTGTGCGGGTCTGCTGGCATTTATCGTGCTGTATAACCTGACAAATATTAATATTGCCGAACGCATACGCGAGATCGCGACCCTTAAGGTGCTCGGCTTCTATCCGCATGAAGCTGCAAACTATGTGTTCCGCGAAAATCTTGTGCTCACTGGAGCAGGAGGTCTTTTCGGGCTTCTGCTGGGCGTTGGGCTGCACGCCTTCGTGATGAATGCCATCAAGGTGGATATGATGTATTTTGAGCCGTACATAAGCCCGCTCAGCTTCATCGTCTCCATAGTGATAACCTTTGTGTTCGCACTTATCGTTAACATGATAATGCGGCGCAGGATAGACGGCATCGACATGGCAGGTGCGCTCAAATCCGTCGAGTGATTTGACATTTCAGTGTAAATAGACTATATTCTATTCGGAATAATCTGATTGGAACGGACTAATATGGAGAATTTGAAAGCCGCTCTGCCAGGCTGGGAGATAGTGCGCTGCATCGGCAGCGGCAGCTCCGGCAAGGTTTACGAGCTGAAGAAAAAGGATGAATACGGCGGAGATTTCCATGCGGCCCTCAAGGTGGTGAGCGTACCCGGTTCCCAGAAGGAGTATGACGAGATGCTCAGCACCATGAGCGAATTTGCCATGCGCGCAAAGCTCAGGGAAAAGGTTGAGGAGATAAGCAGCGAATATCGTCTGCTCGGCGCTCTGCGGGGACATCCCAATATAGTAAACTGCGAGGATCAGATGATAATCCCCCATGATAACGACATGGGCTGGGATATCTACATCCGGATGGAGCTTCTTACCTCTCTGCCCGACTATGTAAGAGAACACGGTATGAGCGTCAGCGATGTGATTAAGCTCGGAACGGATATGTGCTCCGCTCTTGAGCAGTGCAGGGAGAACAATATAATCCACCGCGACATAAAGCCGCAGAACATCTTCGTCAGCCGTTACGGCGATTTCAAGCTCGGAGATTTCGGCGTTGCAAAGTCCTCTGCCATCCGCAGCTCCGCCGACAAGGTCGGTACATATTCCTACATGGCTCCCGAGGTCTATAAGGGCAAGAGCTATGACGACAGGGTGGACATATATTCTCTGGGCATGGTGCTGTACTGGCTGCTGAACGAGCGCCGGGGGCCGTTCCTTCCTTTGCCGCCACAGAGCCCCACGTCCGAGCAGACGGCCGACGCCCAGCTCCGCAGATTCCGCGGCGAAGCTCTGCCGCCCCCGAAAAACGGCAGCGGAGCTCTCAAAAAGCTGGTTCAGAAGGCGTGCAGCTTCAGGGCCGAGGAGCGGTTTGCAAGTCCCACGGAGATGAAAAAGGCCCTGAGCCTTGCCGCATCAGGAAAAACGTTTGCGGCTGCTGTTGATGACGATGCGACTGTGCGCGAGGATGCGCCTGTCAAAAGACCCGAGCCGAGGCCCGTTTATGAGCCTAATCCGGAGCCCAAGGTGAAGCCAAAGGCCGCGCCGCCTCCCAAAAAGCCGGAGCCCAAGCCCGGCAAGCAGGAGGCGTCCAAGGAAAAGCCGCTGCCTGCTTATATCATAGCGCTGATACTCATAATCATTGCCATGGTCGCCGCTGTAGTTGTTTTCCTTACAGGCAACTGGGGAGGGCATGACACGGATGAACCTAAGAATACCGAGACACCGGCGCCCACGGAAACGGCTGAGCCGGATAAGCTTGAGGTCAGCGCCATCGTGCTGAGCTCTCCGCGCCTGACGCTCACCGAGCAGGAGGAGGCAAAGCTCAGCGTAAGCTGCATTCCCGAGCCCAAGGCAGGGCAGGAGGAGCCGGAATATGTCTGGAAAAGCAGCGACGTAAGCGTCGTGAGCGTTGATGAAGCGGGCAATGTTAAGGCTCTGAGCGAGGGTGCCGCGACCGTCATGGTCTATGTCAAAGACAAAATGGAGATATATGATCAGTGCATGGTCATCGTTGAGCGGCCGTATGTAACGGAGCTGACCATTGAGGAGATGCCGGTCAAGACGGTGTACTCCGTGGGCGAAACGCTTGATACCACTGGCCTGGTCCTGAGGGCATATTACAATAACGGCGACGCAAAGCGTATCACCAACCCCGAGGAATACACGGTCGAGTGCGATATGACCGGCCTCGGCAACAGGGACGCAACCGTCACCTTTGAGGGCAAGACCGTGACATACACCGTCAGGATAAGCCTGTTCGGATAAAGATAACAGCACCGCAGTTCATTTGAACTGCGGTGCTGATTAGCGTTATTTCACTTTTTTCCGAGCTTTGCAAAGAACTTGAATGTGAGCGGCCACACGATACCGGCGAACAGTATGACGATAAAATACCTGATGCCGTGCGCTACACTGTGCCCGCCGAAAAGAGCAAGCAGCGGAGCCTTGAGGGCCGCCTTGATGCCCACGGTAATGCCCAGACCAACAGCGACTTTTATGATCTGAGCCCACCATACTGCTTCGGTGGGGAAGTTAATGTACTTACTGTCAAGACAGAACACAAGCATAAGACCGACCGAGCAGAACAGTATCATGTATGCATTCTTTAAGCCGGAATTGTAATTATCCATATCAATGTCGGCGGGGAAATCATAAAGCTCAACAAACAGCACGAAGGCCGCCGCCATCGCGATGAACACGGAAAAGAGTATGTAAATATTCTTCGGCTTTTCGTCCATATCGCGGAAGAAGGGGTACAGAGCGAACATGAGGACCAGTCCGATGGCAAGGCTCACGCCCACATCAAGCGGCGTGTGTACGCCGACATACATACGGGAGAAAGCCGTAAGGGCGATGAGCAGGGCAAGAACGATGCGCAGAGCCGTGCTCTTGGTATACCTCGCGGGTGCGCCCAGGGTGGCAAATGCGTTCTGCGTGTGTCCGCTGGGGAAGGAGTAGCCCGTTGCCTCGGCCCTCGCGCTCTCAACGATGGTAAATTCGGGATCCTTGACCCAGGGGCGCGGTATCCTGAACCAAAGCTTCAGAAACTGATTGATGATAGTGCCGGCAAAGCCCACGGTCATCATATAGTAGCCGCATTTCTTGCTGACGCACCAGAAAACGATTATCGCCGCGGCGATAAACACCGTCTCGCCGCCCAGATTGGTGACAAGTCCCATCAGCTTGTCCAGCAGGGGAGTGCGGATGCCTTCAAGGGCATATAGTAATTCCATAAAGCACCTCACTAAATACTGATATATTCATTCTAGCATACCAAAAAGCCGTTTGCAACGCAAACGGCTTTTTGGTATTCGTCATGCAGTGAAGATCATGCCTCGTCGATGATGCGGTGAATAACCTTGGTGCAGCGTTCTGTGTTGTAAACAACGGGAACGGGGTACACGGGGTTTGCCTCGGCAAGCGCCCATTTGCACATGGTGGGAATGTCCTCTTCCTTGATGTTATCAAAGCCGGTGGGGATGCCCATACGCTTGTTCATGGCGCGGATCTCGGAGATGAAGGCCTTCGCCTTTTCCTCATCGCTGCCGGAGGTCTTAACTCCGGTGAGCTCGGCAAGATGAGCCAGCTTCGCATAAACTGCCTCGCCGTAGTCCTCAAGGACTATGGGCAGTATAACTGCGTTCGCAAGGCCGTGAGGGGTATTGTAAAGTCCGCCGAGGGTGTGGGCGATGGCGTGAACGTTGCCGACGCCGGCGCGGGTGAAGGCAAAGCCGGCCTTGAAGGAAGCGGTCAGCATTTCCTGACGGGCCTCCATGTCGCTGCCGTCATTGTATGCGCGTTCAAGGTATTTAAAAATGGCGACGGTGGCTTCCTCTGCAAGGCGAATTGTCTCCTTGGTGTTATACGTCCAGCATACATAAGCCTCTACCGCGTGGGTAAGAGCGTCCATACCGGTGGTGGCGGTGGTTTTCGGAGGCAGGTCGCGGGTGAGCTCAGGGTCGAGGATAGCGTATCTGGGGACAAGGCACAGATCCATGATGGCGTACTTGTGGTGCGTCTCCTGATCGGTTATGACCGCGGCAATAGTTGTCTCAGAGCCGGTTCCCGCCGTGGTGGGGACGGCGACGAAGGTGGGTATTCTGTGCAGGACCTTGAGCAGTCCGGCCATTTTGTTGACTGGGGTCTTGGGATGCACTACTCTTGCGGCCGCGCCCTTTGCCGCGTCCATGGGCGAGCCGCCGCCTATCGCGAGGAATGCGTCGCAGCCGGTCTCAAAATACATTTTCTGTATCTCATTAACGACCTTGACCGTGGGGTTGGAGGCGACCTCGGAATAGTGCTCGTAGGCTATACCCGCCTTGTCAAGGGCTTCCTTGGCAATAGGAGCGATAGTCTTGCCGACGGTGCGGCCCGTAACTATCATGACCTTCTTAACGTTATGCTTCTTAAAAAGCTCAGGAGCCTTTGCCAGTGCGCCCTCGCCGGTGACGGTGATGGGCTTGCGCCAGTACAGACAGCGTGCGGCAACATTGAAAACTGCCTGGAAAGTGCGGTAATATGCTTTTTTCAGACCATCCATATGTATTTTCTCCCTTCAAAACTAATAATTACATTTTAATATATATATACTGTTTAGTCAAGGATAATGACCAATTTATGTAATCAGCAAATATGGTCTTGACAATATCGATATTCGATATATAATACAATTGAACATCGATAATCGATATAAGGGGTGAGGGCATGGCCAGAAAGAAATTCTCGACGCTGACAGAGCCCATGTTTTATCTGCTGATGTCCCTGAGCAAGGGAGATAAGTGCGGGATAGATATAAGCGAGTACATCTCCCGAAAGAGCTCAGGCAGAGTACAGCTAGGCCCGGGCACACTATATGCCCTGTTGTCGGAGTTTGAGCAGGAGGGCATCATCAAATATGTCGGCATAGAGGGCAAACGAAAAATATACAGAATAACGGAGCTTGGAGGAAAAATGTACAGCGACGAGCTGCTGCGGCTCAGACGGTGCATAGCAGACGCGGAGGGAGGAGACGAAAATGAGTAAGTATGTAAAACGCGTTATACCATTTGAATCGAGCGATATACCTGCCATCCAGAAATGGCTCGAGGATATGGCGCAGCAGGGGCTGTTTTACAGCGGATGCGGGATACATTGACCGAGTTTGGGAAAGACGATGCCGAAATACATCACATAACCGAAAAATACGGAGAGCCGGAAAACTGTGTACGCCAGATAATGTATATCCGTCTCGGCAATAGGCTTGTAAGAGTATGGTATCAGGGGCCTGATGACCAGACGGACTACATTGACATGTATATTGATTATCTAAAAAATGCAGAATAGACTAAAGGCGGAGGCTCAATAAAAGGCCTCCGCTTTAATTTTGGCAGTATTTATAGTTGACTTTTATTGAGAATGCTTTAAAATACTTCTATACGAAAGCAAAAGAGAGGTATTTGATTTGAAAAAGATGACAAGAGTCGCACTCATTACGTCAGGCGGCGACTGTCAGGGTCTCAACGCCGCTATGCGCGGTATAGGCAAGGCTCTGCACAACAGGATAGAGAACCTTGAGATCTTCGGTATGTACGACGGTTACCGCGGCCTTATCGACGGTGACTATAAATATATGGAGCCCAAGGACTTTGCCGGTATCCTCACTCAGGGCGGCACCATCCTCGGCACCTCGCGCCAGAGGTATATCCCGGGAAAGGACATCGTCGACGATGAGGGCAACAGTCTCATCCCCGCGATGAAGGACACATACAATAAGCTGAATCTCGACTGCCTCGTCATCATGGGCGGCAACGGAACGCAAAAGAGCGCAAAGCTGCTCATGGACGCGGGTATGAACGTCGTGACCCTGCCCAAGACCATCGACAACGATATATGGGGTACTGATACGACCTTCGGCTTCCAGAGCGCAGTTGATATTGCCACCAATGTAATTGACTATATCCATTCCACGGCCTCGTCGCACAGCCGTATTTTTCTCGTTGAGCTCATGGGGCGGGACGCCGGCTGGCTCACCCTCCATGCAGGCATCGGGAGTGGAGCGGACATCATCCTGCTTCCCGAGATACCGTATGACATAAACTACGTCATCAAGGCCATTGACCACCGCCGCCGCCACGGCAGGAGCTTTTCAATCCTCGCCGTTGCAGAGGGTGCAAAGAGCGTCCACGATCAGATACTCACCGAGGAGGAAAGCCGCAGACGGCGCGAAGAGTCCAAGCACTCTACTATTTCCTACGAGATAGCGGCTCAGATCGAGGCGGCCCTCGGTCAGGAAGCGCGTGTGACCGTGCCCGGCCACTATCAGCGCGGCGGTCCTCCGTGCCCCTATGACCGCGTTCTGGCAACACAGTTCGGCACTGCCGCCGCAGAGCTTATTGCAAACAGGCAGTATGGCCGCATGGTCGCCATCCAGAACGGGAAGATCGTGTCCATCCCCCTTGATGAGGCCGCCAGCAAGACCAAGTTCCTGCCGGTCGATCATCCGCTCATACAGGTCGCAAGAGATATCGGAATATCCTTCGGCGATCAGTGAATTAAAACAGCAGGTTCACAATGAAAGTGAGCCTGCTGTTTTCTGCTTTCGGCAAATGTGGCAGCATTGCGGACATTACTCCTGCAATTTTTCGGACAGCTCCCTGCGTTTGCTCCTGCGTACCCTGTTGATATGACGCTCAAAGTCTCCGTTGTCTATCAGTTCAGCAAGGACGAACTGCTCAAAGGTAGGGACAGTGCAGGAATAGAAACCCAGCTTATCTTCAAAAGTGCTCACAAGATGCCTTGGAAGTATCATA
>CALZAG010000046.1 GCA_945613045.1 uncultured Clostridia bacterium
ATGAGATAGCCCGCCACCGTCACACTGTCGCGGCTGAAGATATACTCGATATCCTCGGCGCTCAATTCGCTCCAGCGGGAGTGGTACCGCAGCAGCGGTACAAGGTAGCTGATAAGCTCCTCGTCCCCGGTCATGGACGCCTTTATCGCCTCTATCTTGGTCTTTGAAAGGGGCATACCGTCGAGCGTCATGCGGTTATAAGCCTCGCTCTGCGGCTCATCGTACTTCATGGACTGGACGTTGTACACAACGACCCTGGGCGACTCCCGCTCGAACACCTCCTCAAGCAGATAGTACGACTGCCATATGAGCTGCTGGGCAGAGCCGCGGATATAGCTCGTTATCCCCTGCTCCTCCCACATCTTAACGGGCGAAAAGTTCTCGTATACCTCGCAGTCGCCGATAAACACGACGTCGTGCGGATTTTCCTCGTTGTAGTACTCCGCCGTCATCGCGCCCTCGAGCACCCCGGACATATATTTCGGCTCGAGCAGCCTGCCGAGGAGCCACACCGCCGCGATAAACACGGCTATGCAGACAAGGGTGCAGACGATATGCAGTTTTTTGCGGGATTTTGTTATCATCGCGGTCCTCAGAACTGATTATAGATAAACTGTGTGGAGTCGTAGCCGACGCCGTAAGCGCCGAACACGAGAATTATTATCGCAAGAGCGCCGAACAGCGCATACGGGAGCGCGGGTCTTCTCCATATAAGCTCGCGCACGCTGCCGCATTTTTCCTGAACGCAGCTCACGGCGAACATCAGCGCAATGCCGGCGCCGGCGACTATGTAATCCCCCGCGCCGAGGCCGAGGTTAAGGAGCGTTCCGGAAAAGGCCTCGCCCCAGTTATTGGTCGTGAACACAGACGCAAAGGCCTTGAAGGACACCGCAACGTCGCGGTAGCAGTCAAGTACGCGCAGGGAGCACATGAGAAGGAAGGTGCGCAGCGTTTCAAACACCCTGTAGCCGAAGCCGCTGACGAGCCTTTCATGCCTTGCGCGGAAGCTTTGCGACCAGGGCTTTATCTCCTCGGCAAGCAGGATGAAGAATGCGTTCAGCAGTCCCCACACGACGAAGTTCCACGCAGCGCCGTGCCACAGGCCGGTGAGGAACCATGTGACAATAGTGGAGATGTACACCGAGAGCTTTCGGCCGAAATTATCGGAGACGCTCTTTCGGGCGGACTTGCTGAGCTTCAAAAGCCACGGGGCGACGGACAGCGGATAGAAGATATAATCCTTGAACCACGTGCCCATGGAGATATGCCAGCGCCGCCAGTACTCGGCGATATTGCGGGAGAAGTACGGGCGCAGGAAGTTTTCCTTCACCCTTATGCCCAGCACCTGAGCGACGCCGATGGTTATATCGATGCCGCCGGTGAAGTCGGCGTAGAGCTCGGCCGCGTACAGCACGGCGCCGATGAACACATAAGCGCCCCTATACGCCGCCGGGTCGCCGCACAGCGCGGTGACGGCGACGAGCAGCCTGTCGGCGATGACGAGCTTTTTGAAATAGCCCCAGAGCATACGCTGCAGGCCGAAGGATATCTCCTTAAAGTCCGCCTCATGCTCGGCAAACAGAGTCTCCTTCAGGTCGCCGAAGCGGGAGATAGGCCCCTGGATGAGCAGCGGAAAAAACGATGTGAACAGCGCAACGCGCAGTATGTTTTTCTCCGGCTCTACCTTCTCCCAGTACACGTCGATGACGTAGCTGACGGTCTGGAAGGTGTAAAACGATATGCCAAGCGGCAGCACCCAGTCCACGGCGTTGATACCCGCGGAGAAGATGGAGTTTACGTTGAAGATTATGAAATTTGTATACTTCAGCGCGGCGAGAATTCCGATATCGGCAAGCAGCGCCAGCACGAAGATGCGCTTTCTCGCTCTTTCCCTGCCCTTTTTATAGGCTCTGCGCTCCTCGCGGGTCAGCGCCTTTCCCTCGGGCGAGGCAAGATACTCCCTCTGGGCGCGAAGTGAGGCTCCCATAAGGTTCGTCGCGGCCCACGACACGACGACGGTGGCCGCCATGAAGCACAGCCCCTGCCAGCCCGCGCAGGCGTAAAACAGGATGTTCGCCGCCAGGAGCAGCAGCCACTGAAAGCGCTTGGGGATGAGGTAATAAAGCGCGAAAAGTATTATCAGAAAGGCTATGAAGCCATAGGATGTGAACAGCACGGCTTACTCGTCAAGCAGGCGGTTGACCATGTTCAGCATGGCTTCGGCTGAGTTGAAGTTCTCCGGAACGATGTCCCGCGCTGGGATGGTGATATCAAACACGTCGGAAAGCTCCGCGATTATGCTGACGATATCAAGGCTTGCGAGGATGCCGTCGTCAACAAGGCTCGTGCAGTGCTCAAAGTCCGCGTCAAGGCCGAGGCCGTTTAAGATCTCAAGTATTTCGTCCATGCTCATCTCTCCATATTCATAAGTGAGTTTCTGTCTATCTTGCCGTTGGGCAGCAGGGGCAGGGTGTCCATGCGGTACAGCCCGGAGGGCACCATATACCGGGGCAGCTCGGCGCGCAGACGGCGCTGCACGCTTTTTTCATCGGCTGTTCCCATATAGTACAGGTACAGCTTGCTTTTTTCCTTTATAAACAGGCAGCAGGCGCTCTCGACGCCCTCGCACAGGCAGGCGCAGGACTCGATCTCGCCGAGCTCGATGCGGTGGCCCATGTTCTTTATCTGACTGTCCTTGCGCGATATGAACACAAGCTCCCCGCGCTCGTTGAGCCTGCCAAGATCGCCGGTGCGGTAGATCGTTTCGGGGTAGTGGCTGTTGAGCGGGTTTTGCGTGAACACCGCGGCGGTGCGCTCGGGGTCGTCAAAATAGCCGAGGCTCACGGCGGTGCCGCGTATGCATATCTCGCCCGTCTCGCCGGCGGGAGCCTCCGTATCGTCTTCACGAAGCAGCAGGAAATCGGTGTTGTCAAAGGGTCTGCCGACGGGGATGGGCTCACCCTCGGCAAAGTCGCGGTCGACGACGAAGTAAAAGGACATACCGGTCGCCTCCGTCGGGCCGTAGAGGTTTATAAACCGCGCCCCGGGGCAGGCGCGCTGCCACAGGTGAAGCTGCTTTACGGGGAACACCTCGCTGCCGAAGCATACGGTGCGCAGGTATTCCGGTCTGCCCTCCTCGAAGGCCCCGAGGCCGGACACGAGCGTCAGCGCCGAGGCTACCCAGCAGACGGTGTTTATCTCATGCCGGTTCAGAAAGTCGAGCACCCTCAGCGGGGACATGAAAAGGCTCTGCTGCATGAGAAACGCCGTCGAGCCGCATTTTATGACCGACAGCACCTCCTTCATGCACGCGTCCACATACAGCGGCACCTGCATGGCAAAGCGGCTGTCCTCCGCCGCTCCGATTACCGGGCACAGCGCGTTGGCGTAGTCTATCACCGAACGGTGGCAGGCGGTAACGCCCTTGGGCACACCCGTGCTGCCGGAGGTAAATACGATATACGCGGGGTCTGTGTCTATGCATTTTGCGCGGATACCGGCGAGGGCTTCCTCGTTTACCTCCGCCGCGAACAGCTCTGCGCAGGGGATGAGCTTATCCCCCCAGCCGAGCTCGGAGGCAAGACCGGCGGAGGCCTCGTCGCAGATTATGGCCTGCGGCTCGAGGCGCTGCAGTATCATGCGCAGACGGTGCCGCGGCATGGAGCGCTCAAGCGGCACATAGCAGCAGCCGGCGTACATCACCGCGAAGAACGCGGCTATGGTGCGCGGGGCCTTGTCCATGAACACCGCGACCGGCTGCCTGTATATCCCGCGACCGGCAAGCAGGCTGCCGCCGGCCTTTGAAAGGGCGAGGAGCTTCTCAAAGCTCAGGCTCTCCGTCTCGTCGGCAAAGGCGGTCTTTCCTCCGAATTTCGGCGCGGTGTTTTCAAGAAATTCAAGAATATTCTTCATTTTCAGTTTTCCATTGCGTAGGGTATAGTCTCTACCGGAGGATAGAGTGTGGTATCAAAGCGCCAATACTGCACGCTGTACTGAACAAGCTCCTCGCTCGTTTTCATGAAGCAGCGCAGATGCTGGGGGCCGACGTTGCAGGTGTCGAAGTGATACCAGCCGCTGCCGAGGTCAACAAGGCACCAGAAATGCTGCGTCTTGCCGTTTAAGCGCTCAACGCTGAGCACCTGGCAGTCTATCTTCTGGAGCAGGGCATAGCTTGCCGAGTAGAAGGTGAAGCAGTCGCCGACACCCTCGGTCAGGCCGCGGTAGGCCTCGGATTTCCAGTCGGTCTTGTCGGAGGTGCCCCAGTAGGTGATGTTCGAGTAGCAGTAGTCGAATATCGCGTATGCCTGCTGCTCGAGAGTCATGCCGTCGGTGAGTATCTCCTTGAGCACTCTGTCGACCTCTTTGTCAAGCTGCTCGTCGCTGATCTTTTTCTCGATAAAGGTGAACTTGACGGTGACGCTGCTCTCGTTGCCCTCGTGGTCTTTGGCGGTGTAGGTCACCTCGTATTCTCCGGCGGTCTTGGCGTCGACCTTGGATTTATCGACGGTGAGCTCCACGTCGGGGTCTGCGTTATCCTCGGCGAAGACCTCCTTGAAATACGCGACGGCCTCGCCCACATAGCAGTAGCGGTCGCGGGCGGCATAGATGACCGGAGCGGTCTCGTCGGGGGATATGACCGCCTTGGCCTTGACAGTTGTCTCGTTTCCGGAGCGGTCGGTGAGTATTATCTCGACCTCCTGCTCTCCCTCGACGCTCCAGTCCGGCTCATTTACAAATCTCGCCTTGACGCTGCTCACGTCGACGATATTTGTTACAAACTTGATAGGCTGGCAGTAGTAGCCGGTGCTGCAGGGGCAGTCGATGCCCTCGGCCGTGGGGGCGGTGGTGTCCTTCACGGTGACGCCGACGACTATCCTGCTGTCGCCTTTTGTTAAGGTCACGGCGTGCGCGCCGAGACTGTTGAGCATGAAGGGCTCCGTCTCCATTTTATAGCCGGAATAATCCGCGCCGAGCTGCGACAGTACTTCGCTCTCGCTGAGCTGCTCGTTTGACGCTTCAAACTCCGCCAGCGCATCGCACACAAGGATCTTGCCCTTGCCCTCGGCCGTGTTTCCGGCCTCGTCGGTCGCTTTCACGGTGCATTCGACCGTCCCCACCTTTGACAGCTTGGGGGCCGAAACAAACTCATAGCTCACCGCGGTGGCGTCCTCGCAGCCGATAACAAGCTCTGATGCCTCGGGCTCCGCGTCCGGCAGCACCGCCAGGGGCACAAGGTCGGGAACGGGTGCGGTCGTGTCAACTATCCTCAGGGTCGAGCTGTAGGTCTTGCCGTCAAATTCTATCTCAACGGTGCTGTCGCCAAGCCTGTTCCAGTCGATATCGTTCAGGTCGGTGACGAACTTCGCGTTTTCCCTCTCGACGACCATGAAATCCTCGAGCACGGGTCTGGGCTGACCCATCTCATACTCAAGCACGTCCACAGCGCCGAGCACCGTCACCTGAGCTTTTACGGTGCGCTCGTTGCCGTGCTCGTCCCTGAGCTCTATGCTGCAGTCGTAAACGCCCGCCTGACCGTAATCAGGCTCGCTTAGCCATTTTACGGTGTATTCCGAGGCGTCGCTCAGATCCTTGAGGGCGTTCTCGGGCGCCATTGAGCTTTCGTCAATGGTTATAGCCGCGTCGGCGCTCTCACCCTCGGGGGCTTTGGTATCCCTCACGACGAGCAGCACGGGTCGCACCTTGTCCCCGCTCTTTATCTTCAGGACATAGCTGCCCTCCTCGGAAAGGCTCACGTCAGGCTCGCTGACGTAGCTTGCCTCGCCCTCGCCCTTCAAAAACCCGGATGCCGCCGGCGCGCCCTCGCCCAGCTCCGCTTTCAGGTACATATGCATTCCTGAGTATACAACGAACACAACCACCGCCGCGATAACGATAAGCGCCAGCACTATCGCAAGGGCTATGATAAGTCCCTTTCTGCTTTTTTTAGGCTTGTCGGGCTTTCTGGGCCTGCCCGCTCTTTTTCTCTTCTTAGGTTCTTCTGTGTTTTCTTCGATAATAACGGTCTCTTCCATCCGGATATACCTCCGATATTTGGCTTTTCCCGACGAAATCGGGATTTTGACCCTAATTCGACAAATATACATGATAACATACATTTACCCTTCTCTCAACAGTTTTTTGTTAACAAGCTTTGGTTGAATCTCCTGTATTTTTGTTAACACACCTTGGTTGAAATACCGCGCCTGACGTGGTATATTTGATACATTATCTGCGCCGCGGCGCGGCAAAACGGAGTTTAAAATGATCCATGAACGAAAAATACTTGGGATAATCGGCGGGATGGGGCCGATGGCGACCGCCGATCTGTTTATCAAGATCATAGAGATGACGGACGCCGACTGCGACGGCGGGCATCTGCATATTCTCATAGATAATAACACGGATATACCCGACAGGACACAGTCAATTCTTTCCGGCAGCGACGCGCCTTTAAGGTTCATGGCCGAGTCCGCCGAAAGACTGATGGCTCAGGGCGCGGATATCCTCGTTATCCCCTGCCACACCGCGCATTATTATTACGACGCTCTGCAGAGGCTCTGCCGCGTTCCCATTCTCAATATGCTCGGCGTACTCGCTCAGGCGGCGCGCAGCGCGGGCTACAGGCAGCTTGGACTTCTTGCGACCGACGGCGTCGTGCAAAGCGGTATTTACGACAGTGCCTTCCACGGCACCGGCATAGAGCTTATATACCCCGACCCCGAGGGGCAGGAAGCGCTCATGCGCCTCATTTACCGGCAGGTCAAGGCCGGAAAACCCGCCGATGTCTCCGCCCTTGAGCCCTGCCTTGACGGCATGGCCTCACGGGGGGCTGAGGCCTTCATCCTCGGCTGCACTGAGCTGCCGCTGGTGTTCTCCGACCGCCCCAGCCGGCGTTTTATCGACCCAACCTTGCTTCTTGCGAAAGCCGCGATAAAGGCTGTCGGCGGCAGCATAAAACCCGAACTTTGATACCAAAGCACAGGAGATATTCACATGAAACGATTCATTTCCTTTATTCTTTGCCTCTGCATGATATTCGCGCTTTGCGCCTGCGGCGAGTCTGAGCCGCAGCCCACTCCCGAGCCCACCGAAACAGAGCCCGCCTACACTCCCGTGACATTTAAAAATCACGGCCGCAGCATCACTGTCACAAAGCTCCCTGAAAAGGTCGTGACCGCAGGCCCCAACTGCACGGAGGTCTTCTGCGCGCTGGGCCTTGAGAGCTATGTTACAGGCAAATTTATGGAAAACCACTCTCAGGGCGCTCTGCCGGAGCTTGCTCAGGCCGTTGATGGCATACCCACCATCTTCGAGGGCTATCCGAGCCTGAAGGACATTACGGACAGCGGCTGTGATTTCATCTATGCCAGCAGTTGGATATTTGGCGATGAGCTGACCGTCAGAGGTCTCGAGGACGCGGGTATCACCGTGTATGTCAGCGATGCGGCCGATCTCGAGAGTCTTTGGGGAGAGCTGCGCGACCTTGCAAGGATATTCGGCGTGGACGCCGAGGAGCTTATAAGCTCCGAAACCGCCCGCCTTGACGCCGTATCAGAAGCTCTTAACGGCGTTGAGCCCAAGAAGGTGCTGGTGCTCGACAGTCTCATAGGTGAAAAGGTTTACACCGCAGGCGGCGCGAACATCGAGACCGCTTTCATAAACGCCGCGGGAGGTATCAACGTCTTTGCAGACCTCGAGAAGCCCTGGGACGCGGTCAGCCGCGAGGAGGTCATCAATTCAAATCCCGACTTTATCATCATCCACGACTATGAGGGCTCAGGCTTTGACGACAAGCTCGCCGCTTTGAAGGCAGACCCCATCCTCTCCAATCTCGACTGCATAAGAAACGGGTGCATCATAAAGCTCCCGCTTGAGAACGTCATGCCCGGCATGCGCAGCGCGCTTACCGTTGAGACCATCGCCCAGGCGATGTTCCCCGAGCAGTTTAATAATGCCGATGCTCAGTGACGGCAAAAGGAGCTTCGGCCTGAGCTCCTTTACTCTGCACATCCTTGCCATGGCCTTCATGCTCATGGATCATATGTGGGCAACGGTAGTGCCGGACAGCATATGGCTCACCTGCGTGGGCAGACTGGCCTTTCCCATGTTCGCATTTATGCTCGTGGAGGGCTATCATCACACACGCAGCGTCAAAAAATATATGCTGAGACTGCTCGTATTCGCCGTGGTATCCGAGATCCCGTTTGACCTCATGGTCGGCGGCAGCGTGCTGTATCCCTTCCATCAGAATGTCATGTGGACGCTGCTGCTGGGTCTGGGCACGATGTACCTCATCGACAGGCTCATCGGCGGCAGGCAGAGCCTCCTTCGCTATCTCGCGGCTTTTGCGGCGGTCATAGTTTCGGCCGTGCTCGCCACGCTTTTTATGCTGGATTATTTCGGCTTCGGCGTTCTGACCGTCCTGACCTTCTACATATTCCGCGGCGGCAATTGGATTTCACGCCTGGGGCAGCTTGTATGCCTTGCCCTCATAAACCTCGAGCTCATCGGCGGTCTGGTGATGCCCGTTTCGCTGTTCGGGCTCAGCTTCGATCTCCCGCAGCAGGGCTTTGCTCTGCTCTCCCTCGTTTTCATATGGCTGTATAACGGCCGTCAGGGCCCCCACGGCAAGGCCGTCAAATACTCCTTTTACGTTTTCTATCCCCTGCATATGCTCATTCTCGGGCTGATCGCCATTGCATAAATAAACGACAGCGCCGTGAAGCGCTGTCTCAACGTGTCGAAAGAGTCCTCAAAAAAATGGGCACCCAAGGCTTCCCCTTGAGGGGAAGCTGTCGGCCTCAAGGCCGACTGATGAGGTGTGCGGGAAAATGCCGCATTTTAAGGAAACTTCCGGCGAATTCGTAACATGTTCCACCTCATCCGGCGCTTCGCGCCACCTTCCCCTCAAGGGGAAGGCTTTAGGCTGCTCCGGAGTAAAGTGAGATTTATCGACAGTCTGAAACGACAGCGCCGTGAAGCGCTGTCGTTTATTATTATTGTCTTATTCTCTGTTTCTGACGGCCTCGGTCATACGCCGCAGGCCCTTTTCTATGATCGAGCGCGGCATGGCGAGATTGAGCCTTATAAAGCCCTCGGCGTTATCCACGAACAGCGAGTCTCCTCCCCCGAGCAGCACGCCGGCATTGTTGGCGAAGAAGCCCGGCAGGTCGGGCTCGTCCGGCAGGCAGCGGCTAAGATAATCCACATAGCAATTCCCAAGAGATGCCGCAATGCACTTCGTCTACTTGATCTTAACTCAGTATTGCAGTATCGGCGCCGAGCCGTCATCCTCGGATTTCGTTATCGATCTTATGATCGCCTCATAGCTGCAGCTTTCGTTCACCTGCACCGTGAATTTTTCGCCTACCTTCCTGCCCAGCACGGACTTTCCGAAGGGCGATTCGCGGCTGATGAGCCCCTTCAGGGGGTCTGTGCGTATGGTGGTGACGACCCGGATCAGCTGAGTCTCGTCATCCTCCGGAATGTATATCTCCACCTTGTCGTAAAGTCCCACCTCGTCGGCCTCGGAGTCCGTGCTTATGATGTGCGCGGACTTTATCATGTTCTCAAGATATCGGATGCGGCTGCCGTTGCGGTTTTTGGCGCGCTTTGCCTCCTTGTACTCGAAGTTCTCGCTCAGATCGCCGAAGGCGCGTGTGCGCTTGACCTCCTCGATGAGCTCGGGCATGAGCTCGTTCCGGCGGTAGTCAAGCTCCTCCTGCATCTTTTCAATATCCTTCTTTGTCAGATCGTCGTGCATGGTATTTACCTCTTTTCCGCAGCTATTATACGCCCCGCGCCGGGGAAAATCAACGCCCTTACGCTATTGCGGGAGGGCGGGATTTTTGATATACTGGAAAAAAAGACAGCGGAGTGATGTAAATGAAAAAGTGCAGGATAACGGTCATGCGTAAAGCCTTCTACCCCGACCTTGCGGAAAAATACGAAAACCCCATCGAGCACGCCTGCGGGCTTAACGAGGGACAGGTCTTTATATGCAATGGCTGGCAGAGACCCGAGGGATTCTGCGAAAGCGCTTGGGACAGCGTGTCGCCCTTCGTTATGACGCTCGCGCACGGCGGCGGCGATTTTTATGACGGCTGGATGAAAAACAAATACAGCGCCATGATATCCTGCAACGACGGCTTCCGCCCCGTTAGCTTCCTTATCGAGGCTTTGGACGA
>CALZAG010000047.1 GCA_945613045.1 uncultured Clostridia bacterium
CACGGCTCTTTCACTGAAAAATGTCAAATGCAGTGCGTTTTTACGCGCTGCATTTTTATTTCCTGATTATTCCCGCAAGCTCCTGCGCGGCGGAGAGGCTCGCAACGGTGCAGAGAAAGGCCACCGTATAATCATGCTCCCACAGCAAGACGACAGGCAGCAGCGCAAACAGACAGGCCCCCGTGAGCTTATTGAGCTTTGTGTGCGGTATTTCTTTTGCAGCGGCAAAGCACAACAGCTTCACAGCCGCGATAATTCCGATCCATGCCCACGCCCATGCCGCGAGCTCAAGCCCCGGCAGCAGCCGTACGGCGCATACAATGACAAACGCAAGGTCACCGAGGCTGTCCAATTTCGAGCCGAGCTCGCTTTCGGCTTTGAGCCGCCGTGCCAGAGCGCCGTCGAGCATATCGCTCAGGCCGCACAGCAGATAAACTGCCCAGAAGCCCGCGCCAACGGGCAGAAACGCCAGCGTGGCTGCTCCCGTGAGCCGGAGCAGGCTCAGCGCATTCGGGAGCGCCCTCAGGCAGCGCGTCTTCACCCCTTCTTGACACATGAGCCCACCGCCATGCCGGCGAGCATACCGAGGCTTATACCGAGGCCGAGGTCGATCACGCCGGAGGCGCCCAGCGCAACGCCAATGCACATTCCTATGCACATACCCTCGCTCATATTGTCATCGGCCTTTTTTTCGCCCTTTTTCCGTTTGCCGGCGTTTACCGCGAGCAGCGCGATGGCAATGCCTATTATTATCCACGGCAGGGCCGCTGTTATAAAATCCTTCATTTTTCTCTTTCTTTCATATACTGTCGGTTACAGTATAATATATCTGCCGCGATGCTTTTACAAGTATTTTATAAAAATGACAAGAGAACCGGATCTCCGGTTCTCTTGTCATTTTCTACATTTTACATTTAAAGATCGTAGTAAAGGCCGAACTCCGCGGGGTGCGGCATGCGCTCGATCTGCTCTGCTTCTGTGCGGTGCTTATCGATATGAAGCCTTATCAGCCGCTCGGGAAATACTCCGCCGCGGGTCAGGTACTCGTGATCCTTCTCCAGCGCGTCGAGTGCCTCTCCGAGACTGCCGGGCAGTCCGCCGAGCTTTGCCTTTTCCTCGTCTGGCAGATCAAACAGGTTGCAGTCGAAGGGACCCCAGCCCTTGGCATGGGGGTCTATCTTATTCACAACGCCGTCAAGCCCCGCCATGAGTATGGCCGCGAAGGCGTAGTAGGGGTTACAGGTGGCGTCGGGGTTCCTAAGCTCGAAGCGCTTTGACATCGGGCTTTTGGCGTAGGCCGGTATGCGCACGACCGCGCTGCGGTTTGCCATGGCGTAACCGATGGTGACCGGAGCCTCGAAGCCCGGCACAAGGCGCTTGTAGGAGTTCGTGGACGGGTTCGTTATGGCGCAGAGCGATGCCGCGTGCTCAAGCAGGCCGCCGATGAAATACATCGCGGTCTCCGAGAGCTGGGCATAGCCGTTCTCGTCGTAGAACACCGGCTTGCCGTCCTTGAGCAGCAGCATATGAACGTGCATACCGCTTCCGGCCTCGCCCCTGACGGGCTTGGGCATAAAGGTTGCGGTCCTTCCCTCCTCGACCGCGGCGTTTTTAATGACATACTTTGCCGCCATGGTGGCGTCGGCCATCTCGGTCATCTCGCCGAGCTCCACTTCTACCTCGACCTGGCCGCAGCCGCCGACCTCGTGGTGATGGTACTTGACCTTGACGCCCCAATCCTCAAGCAGCAGGCACATCCTGCTGCGCAGGTCGTTCGTAATGTCCATGGGCAGGCTGGTATGATAGCCCCCGTGGTGCGGTATCTGATATCCGAAGTTATTATCCTCCGAGCCGCTGTTCCACTCTGCCTGGCTGACGTCGATGCTGTAGCCCGCGCACTCGGGGCGGTTTTCAAACATGACGTTGTCGAACACATAAAACTCGTACTCGGGGCCGACGATCATAGTGTCGGCAACGCCCAGCTCACGCATATACTCGGCAGCGCGCTTAGCAACATTGCGGGGATACTGATCAAACGGACGGTTTTCGGGGTGGTCGATTATCATAACGTCGCCGATCATGGACAGAGTCGGGATCTCCGCAAAGTTGTCGACAGTCGCCGAGTCGAGGTCCGGAACGAAAACCATGTCGCTGCTCTCGACCGGAGCGTAGCCGTAGTTGGAGCCGTCGAAGCCGATGCCGTAGGTCATGGTGTCCTCGTTAAGGCGCTGGACCGGAATACTGAGGTGGCGCCATCTGCCGTCGATATCGGTCATCTTGAAGTCGACCATTTTGATGTTGTTTTCCTTGCACATTGCAAGCACGTCCTGAAGAGTTTTTGCCATCATTTACCTCCATAGTTAAAGTTGTTGTGCATTCTCATTATTTTATATTATTAATACGGGCGCTTTTTGTCAAGACATGATAAAAAACAAGCCCGGCTTGACCTGAGACGGGCTTGTTCCTGCAATTTTTCTGCAATTATTATTTCGCGCTGATGGTAAGGGTATTCATAATGGCGTTCATCTCCGGATTTGAGGGGAGCTTGGCCCTCTCTTCCTCGTTGTCGTCGCCCATGAGCACGACGGTTATCAGCACATAGTCCGCAGTTGCGTCCGCGGCGGGGAAGGCCATGCAGTAGTTGCCCCCGTTGAGGTAGCATACGCCGTCAATGCCGTTGAAGCTGACCTTGCCGAAGCCCTTGAACTGTCCTTCGATGCTTTTTGACAGCGCCTCAAAATTCTCACCGTGGTAATAGGCCGCGTACTCGACCTGCATTGCGAAATCCTCGGCGTAGATGATGGCGGCGTGGGAGTCGCCGGTGGGAGCGATGAAGTCCTCGGAGGCAACGGTGAATGAGTGTATGTCGGCGTCGTAGCTCAGGCTGACTTCAACGGTTTTTGCATCCTTATAGCCGCTGGCGAAGCTGTAAACTCCCGTTTTGGGGTTTTTGAGCGCGACAGCCGCGGACTTTTTACCGGCCGGCTTTCTGGCTGCGGGTTTTTCGGCCTTGGGCGCGGCGGACTTGCCCTTACGGGAGAGCAGCAGTACGGCTCCTGCCGCAGCGGCGGCGGGAACGGCGATAAGCCATTTTTTCATAGTAAAAACCTCCGTAAATATTATATGAAATGCAGTATATGGTATGTAGTTTGATTTTACCCTATCTCCCCCGCCGCGTCAAGTATTGCCGGTGCCCGGCACACGGCAGGTCCGGTATTGCCATACGGGCGATCCTCACCGGGCGCGCTGCGGCAAAAATCCTGTTGCTTTGGAGCGAGAAAAATTTTATAATCATCATATCAAGCATAGGGGAGTTTGCTATGAAAAAGCTGCGTTATACCGCTGCCGTAATGTGCCTGAGCCTTTTGTTGGGCGTTATCGCTCCGCACGCGCTTGCCGCCGAAGCGCCGGAGCTCAGCTCCGCCAAAAGCGCACTGATCGGGGACATGAGCAGCGGCAGGATTTTATATTCCGCCGGCGCCTACACAAGAAGCGAGCCAGCCAGCATCACCAAGATGATGACCCTGCTTCTGGCGGCCGAAGCAGCAGAAGCCGGAGAGGTCTCCCTTGACGACATGGTGACCGCCTCGAAGGACTGCCGCTTTGATCTGACCGACGACAGCTCCACAGCCCACATAAACGCGGGAGAGACGATGAGCCTTAAGGATCTGATGTACTGCGCCGCGCTTGTGTCGGCAAACGAGGCGTGCAATATCATCGCAGAGCACGTTTCAGGCTCGGTGGAAAAATTCATCGGGCGCATGAACAGCCGCGCCGAGGAGCTCGGCTGCTCCGGCACGCATTTTATGAACACCCACGGTCTGCCGGACAAGGATCAGTACACCACCGCGCGTGATCTTTTCGTTATAGCCTGCGAGGCTATGCGCCATCCTGCGTTTGCGGAGGTAGTGGGTACGGCAAGCTGCACCGTACCGGCTACAAACATCAAGGACGAGCGGCGCCTGAGCAGCTCGAACGCGCTCATAAACAAAAACTCCGTGTACACCGATCAGTACCTGTATGAGGGCGCGGTGGGCATAAAGACCGGCCACACCGACGCCGCCGGCTACTGCCTTGTGGGCGCGGTGCAGCGGGACGGGATGAACCTCATAACCGTAGTGCTGGGCGCGTCGGGCGACGATGAGAACCGCAAATACTTTGACAGCTTCGGCGACACGGTGAAGCTCCTTGACTGGTGCTTTGAGAATTACTCCTACCGCAGCGTGGTGGAGGAGGGTTATGCCGCCGCCGTTCAGCCGGTGCTGATAGACGGAAAGCGCGGTGAGCTGCCGCTGTGCTGCGCCGAGGAGATAAACGCCCTCGTGCCGAACGATCTTGACGTGAGCGCCCTGCAGAAGACCGTCACCCTCAACGAGGACACTCTCAGCGCCGTACCCGGAGAGGGCGCAGAGCTCGGCAGCGTGAGCTTTGCAGACGGCGACGGGAACGCCTACGGCACGGTGAAGCTTGTCGCCGCCGGAGAAATAAAGTACGAAGAGCCCGCCGAAGCCGGACCGGAGAGCGCGGGGATAAGCGATCAGCAGAAGATTGCCATCGTGTTGGTGTGCGCACTGTTCGTTCTCGTGGTTTTCACAGTCGGGCTTGCTCTGGTGCGCAGAAACCGCGCTGCGAGGGCGGCGCGGAGCAGAAAAAAAGCCGCGTTACGCGGCGGAGGAAAACGATGAAGCGGCTAAGCCTGTTCCTGCTTGCGCTGCTGATGCTGCTGAGCCTTCCGGCCTGCGCAGGCAGCGCACCCGAGCCCACGGCGGCTCCGACACCCGAGCCCGCACCGTCCGGCGGCGTCGAGCTCTGGTACTACCGCGCACAGAGCAGATACAACATGGAGTATGGCGGCTTCGGCGAATACCTGAGCCTCATGTGCGACGATTTTTACGGCGACAGCGTTAAGACGATACTCCGCATCCTGCCCATGCCGGACAAGGATAAGGAGATAGAGGAAAAGCGAGCCTGGTACGACGAAAAATACGGCTCTGATTGGCGGTATGTCATTTCCGACAGGCGCGAGACCGAGCTTGACGATGACGCCTGCGCGGATTTCGCCGCCGAGCTTGAGGATGTCTGCCGCAGGGCAGAGGCGCTGACGAAAGCAGCCGATACATGGAGCGACGCCGAATGGGCCGACTTTGCCGAAGGCATGGGCTGCGGCATCGGCGACGCAAGGGAGCTCGTCGAAGCCTACGCCGCCATGGCCGACGCCTGCCGCGGCGCACAGGTGACAAGGGCGATCGAAACGGAGGTATACCTGAGCTTTTCCGGCAGCAAGACCGAAACGCTCATGACATCGGAGAAAAATACGCTGTACGAGGTAAACGGCCGCTATGTCTCCGAAATGCTGATCGACGTGAGCTGCAGTATCATTAACCTGATATATTGAGATAAAAATGCAATACCGCACTGCCGTGGGCAGTGCGGTATTGCCAGTCTTGGCGCACGGCCAGTTTGCGTTGAGACTATGCGTGTCGTTTTTGCGGTATCCCGACTATGCCCTGCGGCGATATTCGGTGTATTTCCAATTTCCAAATGACAGCGCAGTCTTAAATCCCACACCCGTAGGGGCGAGCATCGCTCGTCCGGTGCTCGACGCACGGTCAATCCGCGTTGAGACTGTGCGTGTCGTTTTTGCGGTATCCCGACTATGCCCTGCGGAGGTTGCCGGTAAATTATCATTGTCTGAATGACATGGCAGTTAAACCTCAAAACCATGTCATTAAAAGCGTGAGTGCAAAAACAAATATAACCATTGTTACCGGTGGGATGCCGCAATAACGATTAGTACTGTTTAAATGCGAATTGCTTTCCGGCAGCCTCCGGCGGTCGTGCGCCGGAAAAAACGATTACTTGAAGCGCCGCAGCGACAGGAAATTATTGTCCTGCTTTTTTGCGGGCCTCATCGAATTTTTTCAGGGCCTCCTCGTATTCACGGCGGGCGGTCTCATATTCCTTCTGCCGCGCTTCGCTCTCGAGCCGCTCGGTCTCCTCGTTGAGCCTGCGGGTCATCTCCTCAAGCTCGCCGATATCCTCAGGCGCGGCGGAACGGTGCGGCTTTGCCGTTTTAGACCTGACTGCGGGCTCTGCATCATCCTCTTCATCCTCGTCGTCGAAGTCGTCATAAATGTCGTTATCAACGGTATCCTCCCGCCGGACGTTTACCGGCTCTGCCGCGTCATCGGAGGCGAGCAGCGCTCTCTTATAGGCTTTGGCGCAGACGGCGGCGATAACGGCGGCTATGAGCGAGACGATAAGCAGGATTATCATTGCGCGGCTTTGAAGGCTGCCGTCGCCGGAGCCGTCGGAAAGCGCATAGACGAAATGCATATAATCGTTGGTGAAACCGTAAATGTTCGCGGCTGCCGCGCCGATGGCGGTGACTCCGCTTGCGATGAGCGCCGCAAGCAGCTTCTTCCCGTTGGGACGCAGCGCGGCGACCAGCCCCACGGCGCCGGCGAGGATGCCGGCGAGGCTGAGCAGGCGCAGCACGGAGTTGAGGCTCTTTCGTACGTCCAGCTCCTGAGTGAGCTTTTCCGCGTCCTCCTCGGCGTATTCCTTCGCCGCCTCGAGCACGGACTCATAATCGCTCTCGTCAGAGACCCTGTCCGCGATGCCTTCTATCTCCATCAGCGTTGCAATGCCGGTCGTGACGGCGGACTCGGCGTCGTCATACTTTGTGAGCTGATCCTTGAGGTCGTTCATCTTATCAACATTGTCGTTGAGCTTGGCCTGACCCGCGCTCAGCTGGTTTTTCGCGTCGGTAAGCTGCGCCCTGCCGCTGTCGAGCTGAGCCTTGGCTTCATCAAGCTGCGCCTTGCCTTTGTCAAGCTGCACCTTTGCCTCGGCAAGCTGCGCCTTGCCGTCGGCTATCTCCTGCTCGGCTGCGGCTATCTTGGCGTTTGCTTAGGCAAGTTGAGCCTGACCGGCCTCATACTCGTTTATCGCGTCCTTGAGCTCCTGGATCGAGGTGTATCCGTGCTTGGCGAGAAAGGCGGCGATCGCGTCAGAGCCGGGGATGAGGTTTATCGCGTCGTAAACGGGCTTTGCCTTCTCGTAAGCGGGAGTGGCGGCGTCGAGCTTTGCCTGACCGGCGTCGCGCTGGAGCTTTGCCTCGGCAAGCTGATCCTCGGCGTCGGCAAGCCTTTGCTCGGCGGCGTTATACTCGGCAAGCTTTGAATTATAGAGCTTTTCGGCCGCGTCATACTCAGCCTGACCCCGGGCGATCCTGTCCGCGCCGGCGTTATACTCCTGCTGACCCTGGCTGAGCTGCTCGCCGCCTATGTCGTCGGTAACGACGCTCTCGGCGAATTCCTTTTCGTCCTCGGCACGCCCGGCCTCGTTCTTTCTGACTTCGGCCACACGGTCTTCAAGGACGTCGACAAACTCAAGTATATCCGTCTTCTGATTTTTCTTGAACCGGAGGATCTGCGAGATATCCTCCACACCGGCGCTCACAGCAAAAATGCCGAATATCGAGGCCAGTATCAGACAGACGCTGACGGCGGTCAACAATGTTCTTTTCATTTTTTGCTCTTCCTTTCTCAAAATGCCGAAATCAGTTCCCCCGTTATTTCGGCTCCCCTTTGCGTTGCGTTATTCAGACTGCTGACTCTTCTGCTCTCTTGCGACGGCCTCAAAATCGCCGGCAAAGCGCGGCGGCACGCGCAGGTGCCTTTTCCTTGAGAACCTTGTTTTTCTGATGAACTTATCCCCCCAGATAAGCATCTGCGGAAGCACGAAAAGCACCAGCAGCAGTGATATAAAGGTGCCCCGTCCGAGGGCTATTCCTATGCCGGAGGTGGTTGCCTCGCTGGTGAGCAAGCCGATGAGAAGACCGGCGATGGCAAGAATACTGCCGGAGGTTATCAGCGTCGGCAGGGCTCCGTTGAGAGCTCCCGTCACGGCCTTCCGGCGCGAGAAGCGCTGCCCGCGCAGGGTAAGATAGCGGTTGGATACGACTATTGCGTAGTCGATGTTCGCGCCCATCTGTATGGCGCTGACTATGAGGTAGCCGACGAAGAATATCGGGTCTCCGGTAAAATACGGGATGGAGAAGTTGAGCCATATACTGCCCTGGATGACCGCGATGAGCAGCACCGCGAGACCGAAGGAGCGGAAGGTGAATATAATGATTGCGACCACGAACAGTGCCGAGAGCACGCTGACCATAAGGCTGTCCTGCGAAAAGAACATATCAAGGTCGCGGGATGCCGTGGCGTCGCCGGTGACGTAGACATCGTCGCCGTAATAGCTTTCGGCAACGGCGTGTATCTCCTCTATGAGCGCGTAGGACTCGTCGCTCTGCACCGCGGTGTCGCAGTAAATGAGCATACGGCTGTAATGCCTGCCCTGAAGCTGAGCCTTGGCGTCGGTCAGCTGAGCGTATAGCTCCTCGATCATATCGAGCTTGTCCTTATCAAGCTCGATATCGCCGCTTTCCGCAGTGTCATAGAGGAACATGAACAGGTCGATTAGCGGGATCTTATACTGCCGCAAATCCCCCTCCACAAGGTCGTAGTCGGAATTTCTCGCCGCGTAGTAGGCAAACAGAGCCGAGGCTGTTACGTTGTCAAGCCCGGCAAGCTCGGAAAACTCGCCGATGGTGAGCTTGTCGCCGAGGCGGTAGCCGTCGATCGCCTCAACGCTCGCTATACCGAGTACCGAGGTGACGTGCTCCTTAGCGGCGATCTCGTCGAGCATTTTCGCTTCGGTCTCGTAGTCGCCGGAGGGCACTACCAGAGCCATCGTGTTGCTCTCGCCGAAGGTCTCGACTATCTGGATACGGGAGACCTGGCTATCGTTCAGGCGAACGGGGTAAGCGTCCCTGTAATTGTACGACAGCGGGATCCGGTTTGCAAAATACAAGGACACCAGCGCGATGCAGATGAACACGGGGGGCAGGATCTTCCTTGTTTTCCATGCAAAGCGGCCGACCGCGTCGATGCGCGGGATGAAGCTGCGGTGCTTCGTTTTTTCGATGGCTTTGCCGAAGACCATCAGCAGTCCGGGCATAAGCAGGAACACCGAAAGCATGGAGAAGATTATTGATTTTATGAGCACCTTGCCGAGGTCGCCGCCGAGACCGAACTGCATGAAGGTCATGGCGATAAGGCCGCCTATGGTGGTGAGGCTCGAGGAGGAAATCTCGGGTATGGCCTTCGCCAGAGCCTCGACCATGGCGTCGTACTGCCCGAGATGCTGCTTTTCCTCGGCAAAGCGGTTGCACAGTATGACCGCGTAGTCTATCGCAAGAGCGAGCTGAAGTATGAGCGTAACTGCGTTCGATACAAAGGAGATGGATTCAAAAATGAAATTTGTGCCGAGCTGAAGGACGGCGGCCGCAACGAAGGTTATCACAAGTACCGGAACTTCGGCGTAGCTGCGGGAGGTAAGCAGCAGCAAAGCGGTGACGATGATGACCACCAGGATGCCGACATATATCATGTCATTTACTATGTCCTTGGTCAGATCCATGCCGACCTCGGTATAGATCTCCGTATCGCCGGCACCCGACACGAGCTCCCTGAGCGCGGCGAGGGCCTCGGCGCTTATCTCGTCGTCCACCCCGCCGGCAAATGTGACGTCAAACAGGGCGCAGCCGTCTTTGTAATGATGCTCGGTATCGTCAAAGGTCACGGATTTTATCCCGTCTGTCGCCTGAATATCCTGCGCGAGACGTCCGGCGTCGTCAAGGGAAATATCCCGCACCATGACCTTCGCCGTTGCGTAGGTGATAAACTCGCCCTCCATGGCGGCAAGACCCTGACGGGTCTCAGTATCCTCCGGCAGAAAACGGTTCAGGTCGTCCTCGACAACCGTCAGGGTGGAGGTATAGACCGACAGAAGCGCCGCCGCGAGAAAAATTATCATTATCAGCTTTCTGCTGTCAACAATGAGCTTTGCGATCTTATGCATTACGAACTCCAAAAAGGTATATGTATGGGTTGTTCAACGGTATATCAATGTATTTTATTATATTATTATATTATAATATCAGGGCCACTTCAAGGGAGATTTGTCAATTTATTATTA
>CALZAG010000048.1 GCA_945613045.1 uncultured Clostridia bacterium
CCTTCTCCTCTGTGCGCCGGTCAATAACGCGCTGCGCACTGGAGCTTACGCTGCGCGGCTCCGGCTCCGGAGCTTCCTCCGGCTCTGTCTCATAGCCCTCCGTTTCGCGCAGGATGGCTTCCAGTTCCGGATCGAAGATGCTCTTGAACGCCCCGGAGGTGCTTTCGAGTATGGTGCTCTCCTCCGAGCCTTTGCCGAGCCGCTCCTCGATATCGTCCTTTTTTATAACGACGGTTTCGTCCGTGTCAAGTCTGTTTTTCTTATTGTCGCTCATACTTCCTGGATATCTCCTGTCGTCTCGCCGTCTTCGGGAGCAACGGCTGCGGGTTCTTCATTATTTATAAGGATATCTATCGTCTGCTGCTCGTCGGAGCTTGCTCTCTCGGCCGCAAAATCGCGTTTTTTCATTGCAAAGCATATGAGAAGCAGCGACATCATAACGCACAGCACCGAGATCTCCGGAAGCCAGTCGCCGAGGCTCATGGCGTTTTCGTTGGCAAGCAGGGTGTTCCTGTCCTCAACGAAAATGTGGTACAGCAGCGGCAGTCCGAAAAGGGGCGCCAGCAGCCATTTCGTGCGTATCACGCCGAACACCGTCGCGGTATAGATGAGGGCGACCGCCAGATAAAGGCATATGCAGAGTATCATATGTATCACGCTGTCAAAGCTCAGCGCCTTTATTATGAAAAACACTACGCCCAGCACCACCGGGATAAAGCTCAGGCTGAAAAAGCGCCTGCCCATGTAGATTATCACCGCGACAAACAGAAGGCAGCTTACTATGGGCAGCAGTATCTGCGTAAGCATAAACTCGGCGGTCTGATTTGCCCAGAAGCCCCAGTAACCGAGAAGCCGGCAAAGCACGGAAAGCAGCATGAAAAACGCCGACAGCTTCACGAAAACATTCTTCCTGCTCACCGAATATCTGAGCTTTTCTCTTTTCGTATTCTCGTCCATATCCTCATCCTCGCCTTATCTCAGAACGCCCAGTTCCCGTTTTTGAATATCTGCACGGTCTCGCCGCTTTCGGTAGTGCCCGTGATGTCCAGATCCTCCGAGCCTATCATGAAGTCCTCGTGTATCATGGACATATTGATGCCCATTTCACGGCACTGCTCGAGCGTGTATTTGTCAAAGTTCCTGATGCAGTTTGCGAAGCCGTCGCCCAGCGCGAGATGGCAGGCGGCGTTTTCGTCAAACAGGGTGTTATAAAACATTATCCCGCTGTTGCGGATGGGGCTGTCATATGGAACGAGGGCGCACTCGCCGAGCATCCCGGCTCCCTCGTCCATGCTCACCAGAGTCCTGAGCGCCTCCTCGCCCTTTTCGGCGCGGACCTCGCTCACCCTGCCGTTTTCAAAGCGGATGCTGAAATTTTCTATCATCGTGCCGCGGTAGGACAGCGGCCTTGTCGAGTAAACGATGCCCTCCGCCTCGCCCTTCATGGGGCTTGTGAAGACCTCCTCGCTGGGGATGTTGGGGTTGAAGGTCACTCCCGCGCCGAGAGTTTCCTCAGCTCCTGCCATAAACTGTGCCTCGGGTATGAGGCCGACGGTTAAGTCGGTGCCGTTTGAGGAGCAGTAATGCAGGCGGCGCAGCTTCAGCGCGTTTAGATGCCCGCAGCGGCTCTTGAGCTCCGCGTTATGCGCACGCCAGGCCGCAACGCCGTCATGCTCCGCGCGTGAGGTATAGAGTATAGCCTCCCACAGCTTCTCGACTGCTTCGTCCCCGGACAGCTCGGGAAAGACCTTTTTCGCCCACTTTTTCCCGGGCACTGCGGCGATGCACCACTGGTATTTGTTCTCCATGGAGTCGCGGATGGGCTTTATGACGCCCCAGCGCATCTGCACGCTTTTTCCCCACTTCTCCTGGTCGAGCGCATCGAGCCCCGCGGGGTCGGCCGATTCGAGGTATATCATGGCGGGCAGAGTTTCCGCCCTGTGCAGCAGGCGCTGCTTCTCCCAATCGGGGATGGTTCCGAGACGCTCAAGGCTCTGATACTGAACGTGCAGGAGCTTCAGCGGCTGGTGGGTCCACTCGACCCTGACCTCGGCCGCTCCCGCCCTGTAGCACTCCCCGACCACCAGCTCGACAAATTCCGGCTGGTCAAGCTCGGCAGAGATAATGACGTCCTGCCCGGCCTGTATATTCACGCCCACGCGGACGATAAGCTCCGCGTAGCCTTTGAGTTTTTCCCCGTCCATGTATTTTTACTTCCTTAATGCTTTATAATCTTCGCCGCGGTGCGCGGCTTTGTTATTAAGTTATTTTATCACATAAGTTACAATATTACTACATTTTTATTGACGCGCCGGAAATTTTTTTCCGACAAATTCATATTGAGTTAATAAGTATCCTGTAATATAATTTATTATTATGGTTTTTCAAAAGGGTGAGCGTATGATCTCTAAAAATCAGTGGAGGATAATTGCCCTTACGGCCGCCGCTGCGCTGCTTATCGTTGCCTTTCTGACCGGTGTTACGGGCTTCATGGACAACATGAACGCAGTCAAGGAAGCAGGGAACGCATATACGGAGTTCCATGACGAGCTGGAAAGCCTGAGAGAAAACGACGGAAAGCTTGCCGAGGGCAAGTCCGAATATGAAAGCGCCAAGTCCGCATACGATTCGGAATACGCGGCCTACGAGGCCGAGTACGGCGAATATGAGGCCGCCGACCGTAAGTATAACGAGGACGTTCTGGAATACAACCGTCAGCTCATAGCGTACAGCGTGAGCAAAAACGCCCTGAGCGGCAGCGGCGCAAGCGCCCTGAGCGAGGGCAAAAGTCAGCTCGAGGCCGGCTGGGCGGCCTACAATGAGGGCAAGGCGGCCTACGACGCGGGAGCCGAGGAATTTCAGAAGCAAAAGCAGGAATACGAAAAAGGCGTGAGCATGTATGAGTACATGCTAAGCGCCATTGAGGGTCTCGAGGCCAGCGGCATGAGCCATGAGCAGGCGCTTCAGGCCGTAGGCGCCCAGGCGGGCATAGAGCTCAGCGATGAATACATCGCCGAAATGAAGGCGGGGCTTGACACGGCTCAGGCGCTTATCCCCGAGGCGGAGGCCAGGCTTGCCGAAGGCAAGGCACAGCTTGACGCGGCATACGACAAGCTCATGCAGGGCGAGGCCGGACTTGAGGCCGCCGAGGCGCAGATAGCGGCCGCGAAGGCTCAGCTCGAGGCCGTAGGCAGCAGCATCGCGCAAGGCCCCGAGAGGCTTGACGCGGACGGCAAGGCCGTCAGCGAGACCAAGGCCGCCCTTGAGGAGAAAAAGTCCGCCCTTGACGCCGAGGCCGAGGAGCTTTCAGTGTATGAGGACATTCAGGAGAAGGTCAGCCGCGCAAGGGACAAGCTCATCGACGAGGGCTTCGGCACGGCGCAGGACGATACCGCAAAGCTGCTCAGCTCCGCCGGTGAGCATGAAGATAAGCTGCACGGCGAATATATGAGGAGCCTCATATCCTATATCCTGACCTATGCGGGGCATATTCTTGCCGTCGCCGCCGCTGTCGCCGCTCTGCTGCTGCTCAGGAAGAAAAAGCAGCCGGCGGCAATGAAGCTGAGCTGCGCCGCCGTTGTTCTGGGCGTCGTCAGCGTTGTCGCGTCCATTGTGTTCGGCGATTTGTCCACCCTTGCCTTCGCCGCTGCGGTGTGCGCCGCCGCGGGCGTGGGTCTGTCAAGAGAGCCTTCTGAGGACGCATAAAAGCGCAAAATTACCGTGATGCTCATCACGGTAATTTTTTGCATACATATCATCGTTTCCGTTGCAGCGTCCTGATTATTGTGATAGAATTAGATAAAAATTTTTGCTCAGGAGAAAGCTTATGGAGAAAAAGTGCTGGTATAAGGAAATGGCCGTATATCAGATCTGGTGCCGCTCGTTCTGCGACGGCAACGGCGACGGTATCGGCGACCTGTGGGGCGTTTTGTCGAAGCTGGACTACATCGCCTCGCTCAATGTCGACGGCATATGGTTTTCGCCCCTTTATCCCTCCCCCAACTCCGACTACGGCTACGACATATCCGATTACAAAAGCATCCATCCGGATTTCGGAGATCTGGAGATATTCAAAAAGGTGCTCGACGGCGCGCATGAGCGCGGTCTGCGGGTATTCATGGACCTGGTCGTCAACCACACCTCCGATGAGCACCCCTGGTTTATCGAGAGTAAAAAGGGCACGGACAATCCCTATCACGATTACTACTACTGGCGCAAAGGCAAGGGGAAAAAGCGCCCGCCCAACAACTGGGACAGTCTGTTCGAGGGCGGCGCCTGGGAGTATGACAAAAACCTCGACGAGTGGTACCTCCACATCTTTTCCAAAAAGCAGCCCGACCTCAACATGGCAAACCCCAAGGTGCGCGAGGAGGTCAAGGACATCATGCGCTTCTGGCTGGACATGGGCGTCGACGGCTTCCGCGAGGACGTTATAACCTATATCTCCAAGGCCGAGGGCCTGCCGAGCGCGAAGGTCAAGCTCCCCGCCGCGACGGGTATGCAGTATTACACCAATCTCCCCAAGGTGCACGACTACCTTGCCGAATTCAAGCACGATGTACTGGACTTTTACGATTGCTTCACCGTGGGCGAGGGACCGCGCATGGAGCCCGACGTGGCGCTCAGCTACGTCCGCGAGGGCAAGGACAAGGTGCTGGACATGATGATAAACTTCTCCCACATGGAGGCAGACTGCTTCATCACCGACTTTATCCAGAGACCCTTTGACCTTATAAAGCTCAAAAAAGCCTTCACAAAATGGCAGAAGGCCATGTACGGCAAGGGCTGGAACGCCCTTTACATGGAAAACCACGATCATCCGCGCGTGATAAGCCGCTACGGCAGCGAAAAATACCGCGTTGAAAGCGGCAAGAGCATCGCCGCGAGCTATCTGTTCCAGCGCGGCACGCCCTTTGTCTATCAGGGTCAGGAGATCGGTATGCTCAACACGCCGCTCGGAAGCCTTGACGAGTACAAGGACATCATGACCCACAACAACGCCCGCATCGCCAGGAGCCTCGGTCTGGGCAAAAGCACCGTGCTGAAGCTTGCGCAGAAGGCCTCGCGCGACAATGCAAGGACCTGTATGCAGTGGTCGGACGCGCCCAACGCCGGCTTCACCGAGGGCTCGCCGTGGTTCGTCGTAAACGACAATTACCGTAAGATAAACGTCGAAAGCCAGCAGAACGATCCCGACAGCCTGCTGAATTTCTACCGCGACGCGCTGCAGTTCAGGCGCGATAACCCCGTCGTCGTTTACGGCGACTATGTCGAGCACCTGCCCAAAAGCCGTGAGCTTTTTGTCTATGAGCGCAACCTCGCGGGTAAAAAGCTGCTGGTTATCTGCTCGTATTCGGAAAAGCCCGTGCGCTTTGACGCCCCCGAGGGCATACACCTTGACGAGGGCAAGCAGGTATTCGGAAACTACGAGAACAACTTTGTGATATCAAACGGCTTTACCACAAGACCGTACGAAATGAGGGTGTATCTGTTTTGATGAGACGGCATGACCGAGCCATAACGGAGCCTGAGAGCATCCGTGCGCTTATCGAAAGCTGCGATACCATACGTCTGGGCTTTTGCGACGGAAACGTCCCCTACATCGTGCCGCTCTCCTTCGGCTTTGAGGAAAACGGCGGCGTGTTCACCTTCTATGTCCACGGGGCAAGGGAGGGCCGGCGGCACGAGCTGGCCAAAAGATCGCCGCATGTGTGCGTCGAGGCCGACGTATGCCGCGCCTTTGTCGTTAAAGCCGACGGCAGCCAGACCGCCGATTACAAAAGCTTCATCGGCTGGGGCGAGATATGCGAGGTCAGCGGCGAGGAGGCTCGAAAGGGACTTGAGCTTCTGTGCCGCCACTGCGGCTTTGACTCCGTGGGCTGCTCTGAAAAAGTCATCGAGGCGACCTGCGTTGAGAAGATAACGGTACGCGAATTCACCGCTAAGGAGCGCTTCAAGCCCGCTTCACTCTGATATATGAAAAATTGCTGCCCATGGGCAGCAATTTTTTCAGCTTTGTTCCTTCGGCGGGAATTTCTGAACTCCCCAGATGCCGACGAGCACCGCGAGCATCGCTATGACCGACACGGGCGAAAAGGGCTCATCCAGCAGCACTATGCCCGCCGCGACGGAGATCACCGTCGTAAGATTGCACAGGCTTATGACGTTTGCCATGGGCGCGTTTGACACAGCGTAGTTAAACAGGCTGTAGCCCAGAACGGAGGCACCCAGCGAAAGAAACAGCATAGAGAGGACAAATTCGCCGTTTGCAAGCGGCGCTATGATAGCGCCGAGGCTTCCCCGCTGCTCTGTAAGAGCAAGCACCGTGTAAAACACCGCGCCCATGACCTGCATGAAATATGTACGCTCATAGACCGTGAACTCATCGGAGATACCGCGGCTTATGACGCCGTAGGCAGAGCCCGTTATGACCGCCGCAACAAGGCACACGACGCCGATGAGCCGTATCTCTCCGCCGCTGTTTTCCGCCAGAGTGACGACTATGACGCCCGCTATCGACAGCAGGCTGAAAAGCCACTGGGCGCGGCTCGGCCTGTCCTTGAGAAACACCGCCGCCATGATGAGCGTAACGACGGGAATAACGGCGATCATCAGGCCGGAAAACGCGGAATTCGTGTAGCGCAGGCCGTACTGCTCACCGATGAAATATATGCAGGGCTCCATCGCTCCCAGCAGGAGCAGGGGCTTTATGTTTTTGCCGCGGAGCCTGAGCTTCACCCTGCCGAATATGACCGGTATGCTCAGAACGAGCACCGCGATATCAAAGCGGTATGCCATCAGCACAAAGGGCGTGACGCTCTCCTGCCCCACTTTGGAGGCGAGGAAGCTGAAGCCCCACAGGGTATATACGCCTATTGCGGCAAGTATCGCCTTTACATGGTTTTTGCTCCTTGTCATGCCGCTTTCCTTTCGACCTTCATTCCGTCGCTGAATATGACTATACTGCCCTCAAGGTCGGTGCGGTAGACCGTGACGTCGGCGTCATTAAGGCGGCTGAGAGTCTCCTCATGAGGATGCCCGTAGCTGTTGCCCTTTTCACAGGAGATAACGCCGATGCCCGGCTGCGCCTCATACAAAAACTGATAGCAGCTTGAGCCCGAGGAGCCGTGATGCCCGACCTTCAGCACGTCACAGCGCAGGTCTGCTCCGTCGTTTATCAGGTCCTTTTCGGCTTTCGAGGTCATATCGCCCGTGAACAGGAAGCTCGTGTCGCCGTACTCAAGTCGCATGACAAGGCTGTCGTCGTTCAGATTATCGTAATCCTCAAGCGGGCCGATGAAGCTGAAGCTCGCCTCGCCGAGGCGATAGCTCTCCCCAAGCACGGGGACGGTCAGCTCAAGACCTGCGTCGTAAACCGCGTCGGTGAATATCTCATACGAGGGGCTGTCGCCCGCGTAGGGGGAGGTAAAGACCGTTTCGACCCCGAGGCTTTCCACCACGGCGTCCAGACCGCCGCAGTGGTCGGAGTGGCCGTGGGTGCATACAAGGTAGTCGAGCCTGTCGATGCCGAGAGCGTCGAGATACTCAAGCACCGCGTCCGACGCGTCCGGCTCGCCGGCGTCGATGAGCATATACTCACCATTGCAGCACACAAGCTCGCTGTCGCCCTGCCCGACGTCTATGTAATGCACATAAAGTCCGTCCATAGGGACGTTGACGGTGTTTTTCCTGCCCTCCGCGCTCTGCCATATCAGCAGCGCGACGGCGACCAGAACTATCAGCAGCGCAAGCAGGGGATTTTTCTTTGCAAATCCGGCAAACCTATTAACATCGCTTTTGCGTATTTTTCTGCTCATAACGACCTCCGACTTCATTAAACAGCGAATATTTTCTCACATCGCGGCGGAAAAAGCAATATTAAAGCTTTTCAAATCGCGTCTGATATTTTATAATGTCTGAAAGAAAAGGATGTGAAGACATGAAATATATACTTATAATCGGCGACGGTATGGCTGATAATCCCGTTCCCGAGCTCGGCGGGCTGACCCCGCTGCAGTATGCGAAAAAGCCCTTTATCGACGAGCTCGCCGCCAGGGGCGAGGTGGGCAGCGTTCTGAACGTGCCCCGCGGCCTGCCTGCCGGCAGCGACACCGCGATAATGTCCATTTTCGGCTGCGACCCCAAGCTCTACTACACCGGCAGGGCGCCCCTTGAGGCCGCCGCCACCGGCATAAAGCTCAAGGCAGGCGACGTCGCTTACCGCTGCAACATGGTGACCTATGAGGAGGGCGACATGCCCTTTGAGGAAAAGCGAATCCTCTCTCACTCGGCAGGCTCCATCGAGGGCGAGGTCTCCGACGCGATAGTGACCGCGCTGTTTTCCGACCCGGAGTTTGCGCCTTACGCCGAAAAGGCCGGCATGAGCGTGAATCTCGGCCACTCCTTCCGCCATATCGCCGTGCAGTCTCAGGCGGACATAAAGGGCATCGTGCTCGCCCCGCCGCACGACCATCTCGGCGAAAAGATCGGCCCCCTGCTCCCCACTGGCTGTGCGAATGCCGCGGTGCTGCTTGAGCTCATGAAAAAGGCAAACGAGATACTTGAGCACCATCCCCTGAATGAAAAGCTGAGAGCGGAGGGTAAAATGCCCGCAAACGGCATATGGTTCTGGGCCGAGGGCACGGCGGTAAAGCTGCCCGACTTCAAGGCCGCCAACGGATTCGACGGCGTTGTCGTGTCCGCCGTTCCGCTCTGCCACGGCATAGCCGCTCTGACGGGGCTCGGCTTTGTGTGCCCCGAGGGCGCAACGGGCGAGCTCGACACCGATTATGAGAGCAAGCTTCAGGCGGCGCTGGATATCCTCGCAGACCACGACTTTGCCGCCGTTCACGTCGAGGCCCCCGACGAGTGCACCCACAACGGCGATCTCAAGGGCAAGCTCCAGGCCATCGAGTGGCTGGATACACGCATGATCCGCCCGCTGGACGCCGCTATGCGCGAGCGCGGCTGGGATTACCGCCTGCTCTTTTTATCCGACCACAAGACCCTCACCTCCACCCGCGGACACGACGGCGATCCCGTACCTTACATGATATATGACAGCCGCTGCGGCTCAGGCTGCGGCCAGCCCTACACGGAAGAGGACGGCGCGAAAGGGCCGCAGGTCAATTCCGGCGTCGCGCTCATGTCAATGCTCTTTGAAAAATGAAAAGTATCAGCGAAAAAGCCTATGCAAAAATAAATATCTCCCTTGACGTCACGGGAAAGCGGCCCGACGGCTACCACGATATGCTTATGATTATGCAGTCGGTCACGCTCTGCGACGAGCTTTGCCTTACGCTCACCGGAGACAGCGTATGCCGCGCCGCGTGCGACCTGCACTTTGTGCCCTCTGACGAGCGCAACCTCGCCGTAAAGGCTGCGAAGCTGTTCTTCTCGCACTGCGGCCTTGAGGGGACAGGCGTTAGGATAGATATAAAAAAGCACATACCCGTTGGCGCGGGCATGGCCGGCGGCTCAAGCGACGCCGCCGCGGTGCTCAGGGCGCTCAACCGCCTCACAGAAAAGAATTTGAGCTGCGCGCAGCTCGAGGAGCTGGCCGCCCAAATAGGCTCGGACGTCGCCTTCTGCATCGCAGGCGGCACCCGCCTTGCCTCCGGCAGAGGCGAGATACTCAGCCCTCTGCCGCCGCTGCCTGATTGCCATATCGCCATATGCAAGCCCGATTTTTCCACCTCCACCCCAGATTTTTTCAGGCGGCTGGACGCGGTCAGGCTCCGCTGCCATCCCGATACCGCCGGTATTCAGGCCGCCCTCGCGGCGGGCGATCTCGGGCAGATAGCGCGTCGGATGTACAACGTCTTTGAGGACGTGCCCGACAGGCGGCACTCCGCTATAACGCACATTAAAAGTCTCATGCTCGACTGCGGGGCGCTGGGCGCGGTGATGACCGGCACCGGCTCCGCGGTGTTCGGGGTTTTCGACGACCTGTCCTCCGCGAAAAGGGCGGTCGGCAGTCTCAAAAAGGAATACCGAAGCTGCTTTCTCGCGCA